>CAIYUC010000227.1 GCA_903929315.1 uncultured Bacteroidales bacterium | reverse complement strand
CGTTGTCAACGTGAAGAGCGATTTCAACATCAGCAGGATTGAAGTACTGAACTTTATCGGTCAGACGGTTTACAGTGAAAATACTGTTAACTCGAAGCTTGTAAAGATCAACACTTCATCCTTGCAGACAGGTGTATACTTTGTCAAGGTGACAACCTCGAAAGGGTTACGCATGGTTAAGATCACTGTCGTTCGTTAATCATTAAATTGATATACTCAAAAAAGGGTTGACCGCGAGGTCAGCCCTTTTTTTATTGCCATCCGGCATCCGGTATCTGGCATCCGGCATCTTTCTTCTATCTTTGCAAAATCCGCTTTCAATATTCATGATATCTGTTAATAATCTTTCGGTTCAGTTTGGTGGTGTTCCATTATTTGACCATGTTTCATTCATTATCAATGAAAAGGATAGGATCGGGCTGGTTGGGAGAAATGGCGCCGGTAAATCAACTTTATTAAGAATCATCAAAGGGATTCAACAGCCTGAGGAAGGTGAAATCGTTATCCCTTCAGGAGATACGATCGGTTATCTTCCCCAGGAAATGGAGCCTGACAGTAAAATGACTGTCTTTGATGAGGCTATGACAGCTTTTGTTGAAATTCTGGAAATCAAACAGAAGATCGCAGAGTTGGAACAGGAAATAACATCCAGAAGCGACTATGAATCACAAAGCTATCATCAGGTTTTAAAAAAACACACGGAAGCCTATGAACAGTTCAACCTTTTGGATGGACAATCGATTAATATCAGTATTGAAAAAGTTCTTATGGGTTTGGGCTTTACTACGGAAGAGTTTTCACATTCCATGAGCAGGTTCAGCAGTGGATGGCAGATGCGAGTGGAAATAGCCAAAATCCTTTTACGTCAACCTGATTTGATCTTACTGGATGAACCCACCAATCACCTTGATATTGAGTCCATTCAATGGCTTGAAGAATTTTTGATCAATTATAGAGGTGCCGTGATCCTTGTCTCTCATGACAGGGCTTTCCTGGACAATGTAACAAAGCGAACCATTGACATTACTCTGGGGAAAATATATGATTATAAAGCCAATTATTCCGGATATGTGAAACTACGGGAAGAACGGCTGGAAAGCCAGGTGGCGACCTATAATAACCAACAACGACAGGTCAGGCAAATCGAACGGTTTGTCGAAAGATTCAGGTATAAATCCACAAAAGCAAAACAGGTACAATCGCGGATCAAATTACTGGAAAAATTTGAAGAAGTGGAGCTGGATCGATTCGATGATTCCTCCATTCATTTCAAATTCCCAACGGCTCCTCATTCAGGCAAGATCGTCCTGGAGGCAAAAAATTTATCAAAGATTTATCCTCAAAAGCAGGTTTTAACAAATCTTTCTTTTTCAGTGATAAAAAACGATAGAATTGCTTTTGTAGGAAAAAATGGAGAAGGAAAAACTACATTATCCAGGATTATTGCCAGGCAGTTGGATTATACCGGTGAACTAAAGTTCGGACATAATGTGATAACCGGGTATTATGCCCAGGACCAGTCTGATTACCTTGACCTGGAAAAGACGGTCTTTAAGACGATCGATGACATTGCCATAGGAGATATCAGGCCAAAAATTAGAGCTATCCTTGGGGGATTTCTTTTCACTGGCGATTCCATAGATAAGAAGGTCAAGGTGCTTTCGGGAGGTGAAAAATCGAGGCTATCCCTGGCAAAATTGTTATTGACACCTTCCAACCTCCTGATACTTGATGAACCTACGAATCACCTGGATATGCGATCCAAGGATATTTTGAAAATAGCTTTGTTGCAATATACCGGTACACTGATCATCGTTTCCCATGATCGCGATTTTTTGCAAGGTTTGACAAATAAAATTTTCGAATTCAGGGAAGGAGTTGTAAGAGAATATATAGGGGATATTTATGACTTTTTGGAAACGAGGAGAATCAGGGTACTTTCACAACTTGAATCTGACCGGAAAATGAAAGACATAGCACCTAAAGATGAAGTTGTTTCTGATAACAAATTAAACTGGGAAAAACGGAAGGATTTTGAAAGAGAAGTACGGAAGATCAGGAGCCTGGTTATAAAATGCGAAAATGAGATCGAACAGCTTGAACTGGAGATGAAGATGCGGGAAGAGATACTGGGAGACCCCCAGCTTCATTGGGAAGCAATGAAAAGCGGGAAAGTATTCGAAGAATATGAGCAGCTGAAAATTCAGCATACCTTAGCCATGAACCATTGGGAAGATCTGCATCATAACCTGGAAATGCTGGAAAAACAAAAAGAATGAAAGTACCAATTAATACTCACGGATCAGCAGACGGTTTGCAAATCCGCGAAGTTCCTTTTTATCGTTTTGCTCAACATCCATTTGATCCAGACATTGCAAAGCTTTGTCGAAGTAACCTGAAATCTCTGCTTTGGTGATTTCTTCGATATGTAAAATCCGGTAAAGTTCTTTCACCCTGCGGATCTTGGCATCCGGGGTCATGGACAGGGTTGAAAGATAGCGTAAAAGTGCCTCCCTTTGCATGTCATTGGCCAATTCCAGGGCTTTTACGTAAAGGAAGGTTTTCTTTTTAGCAATAATATCACCACCAATTTCTTTTCCGAATTTATTTTCCTCACCGAAAGTGTCTAAAAGATCATCCTGCAATTGAAAGGCAAGACCAAGATTTTCGCCGAAGGCATAGATCTTCTTTTTCTCTTCCGCATTTGCCCCGGCAACGATAGCGCCAAGCTTCAGGCTGCAAGCGATGAGGACAGCTGTCTTCAACCGTATCATCCTGATATAATCGGGCAGGAAAACATTTTCCTGGCTTTCAAAATTCATATCATACTGCTGACCTTCACAAACCTGCCTTGCTGTCATGGTAAAAACCTTAAGTACTTCAGGTAAAACCGTTGCTTGTAAGTGTGAAATATATTCGGTAGCGAGCGCAAACATGGTATCCCCGGAAAGGATAGCAACATTTGCATTCCATTTTTTATGCACCGTATCCTTGCCTCTCCTGATTGGAGCCTGATCCATGATGTCATCATGCAATAAGGTAAAGTTGTGGAAAAGTTCGATGCCGATCGCAACATTGATTACTTTATCCAAATCACCCCCATATAGATCACAACCCGTGAGTACCAGCAGTGGACGGATCCTTTTTCCACTCAAGGATAAAGTGTAAGCGATGGGGTCATAAAGCTCTTTTGGCTCGGATATAATTTTAACCGAAGCAAAGATCCGGTTCAGCTTTTCCTGGAGATAATCAAAAGAATGCATGGTGTTCGTTTGGAACCGGATTATCCCGGTTATTCAGACAGATTCATAAGATATTGTCCGTATCCGCTATTTATCAGGGGTTGTGCAATCCTGACCAATTGTTCCTTGTCAATAAATTTCATACGGTAAGCGATTTCTTCGATGCAACCGATCTTCAACCCTTGCCTGTTCTGAATAACTTCTACGAATTGGGATGCCAGTAATAAAGATTCGAAAGTACCGGTATCTAACCATGCAATGCCCCTGCTCAAAACATGGACTTTTAATTTTCCCTGTTCGAGGTAATACCTGTTGACATCGGTGATCTCATATTCTCCCCGTGCACTTGGCTTTGTATTTTTTGCTGCTTCAACTACGGAATTATCATAAAAATAAAGTCCTGGCACAGCATAATGCGACCTTGGCTGTTTGGGCTTCTCCTCAATCGAAAGTGCTTTGAAATTTTCATCAAATTCAACTACCCCATACCTTTCTGGATCATGAACGTGATAGGCAAACACCAAACCGCCATCCGGATCATTGCATGCCTGGACAATCTGTGCAAGACCACTGCCATAAAAGATATTGTCGCCCAGGATCAAGGCAACTTTGTCATTCTTAATGAACTTTTCTCCAATTATAAACGCCTGTGCCAGTCCGTTTGGAACTTGTTGGACAGCATAAGAAAAAGAACATCCCAATTTCGATCCGTCACCCAATAACTTTTCAAAATGTGGTATATCATAAGGGGTAGAGATCACCAGGATCTCATTGATCCCTGTCATCATTAATACCGAAAGCGGGTAATAGATCATGGGCTTGTCATAAATGGGCATCAGCTGCTTACTGACCGCTAAAGTCAATGGATGTAAACGTGTTCCGGCACCACCGGCAAGAATGATTCCCTTCATTTGATTACGAATTATGCATTAGGCATTAGGCATTAGGCATTAGGCATTAGGTTTCAAAAGTAGTAAAAATTAATATATTAAAAATGAAATTCCAAGGATACCGATTTTTTCTTTAACCACAATGATCACAATGGGTTACACAAAGGTCACAATGAATCTTGCCTTTGTGGACATAGTGTTTTCATTGTGCACCTTGTGGTTGATTTTTTTAACAGTCAGCGTTTTGGACTCTTTTTCGCTATTCTTTAATCCTGGTTCTGATTGTCAATTTTTCTATCCGGCTTTTCTAATTCAAGATTATTTAAGTCGATATCGTCTTCTTCTTCCAGGATCTCCAGCAATGGTTCTTTAAAATTTCTTGTGGTACTCCATTTATCAAGTGTGAGGAGAAGGGAAGGGAGAATGAAAAGATTGAGCAATCCTGCAACGAGCAGGGTAAAGGAGATCAAAAACCCCAATGCCTGGGTCCCGCCGAATGTGGAGAGAACAAAGATACCAAAGCCGAAGAAAAGCACAGTTGATGAATAGATCATGCTATAGCCCGTCTCTTTGAGGGCTGAAATGACAGAATATTGAATATTCCAGTTCGTGTGTTTTAGCTGCAACCGGTACCGTGAAAGATATTGTATTGAATTATCAACAGATATTCCCAGCGCAATGCTGAAGATAAGAATAGTAGAAGGTTTGATCGGTATGCCAGTATACCCCATCAAAGCTGCCGTCATTAACTGTGGGATCAGATTTGGTATCAAAGAGATGAGTATCATTCTCCAGGAAGTGAACAGGAATGCCATCAGGATGGCAATAATGACCAATGCCAGGATAAGACTCTCAAAGAGATTCCGGATAAGGAAATTCGTACCTTTCAGGAATACGACACTTGTTCCGGTTATAATGACTTTATACTTTGAGGGATTGAAAATAGAATCGATTTTAGGCCTCAGACTGTTTTGTATCCGCTGGATTTCATGTGTTCCAATATTGGCCATTTGCACACTTACCCTTGTAATCTGGTAGTTCGTATCGATGAAATTTTTTATGAGTGTTCGTTTTCCTGTCTTCATTTTAGGAATATAACTTCCCATGAAGGCAAGCTCATTTGAATTTGGCAATTCGTAATACAAGGGACTTCCTCCATAGAAAGCCTGCCTGGCAGATTTTATCACTTCCACAATAGACAGAGGCCTGGATAATTCAGGATACCTGGCGAGTGAATCCTGCAACCGGTCAATTTTACGGAGATTATTCAGCGTCAAAACTCCTTTTTTCTTTTTCGTATCGATGGAAATCTCGAACGGCATGATACCTTTGAAATTCTTTTCAAAGAAAAGAAGATCAAGATACAAAGGATCTCGTTTCGGGATATCATCTACAATGCTTCCTCTGGTAGTTAACCTGGTTACACCGATCCCTGCAATAAGAATCAGGATCAAAGTGATAATATAAATGGTTTTACGACGATTTGAGACCCAGAAAACAGCTTTATCAATAATGGATTTTGCAAGGCTTTCCTGAATGTGTTTTATGTCCTTCAGCTTCGGTGGAGGCAGATAGCTATAAAATATCGGAACAAGGGTCAGGGAAAGAACATAAACGACCAGGATATTGATGGAAGCAATGGCGCCGAATTCAACCAATAATTTATTTTTAGTGATCAGGAAAGCGGCAAAACCGCTCGCCGTAGCAGCATTGGTAAGAAAATTGGCACTTCCGATTCGCTGAATAACCCTGGAAAGCGATTTTACCTTATTCTGATGGTGCCAGTATTCATAGTGATATTTATTCAGAAGAAAAATACAATTTTCCACCCCGATTACAATGAGCAATGGTGGAATGATACCGGTAAGAATAGTGATCTTATAACCGAGAAGGACAATTGTTCCCAATGCCCATATCACACTGAAAATAACGATGATGACTGGGAATAAAACAGCTTTGACAGACCGGAAAAAGAGAAAAAGGAAGATCGCGGAAATGATCAGGGCGAGCACTACAAATAACTTAAGCTCCCCTTCTACTTTTCGTGAAATAATGGTACGTATAAAAGGGAGACCTGAATAATGGAGAGGAATATTGTATTTTACACCGAATTTGTCAGCTTCCTGCTTTATTTCCCCGATCAGCTGAATGCGGTTTTTTGTATCCAGCTGGTTCTTATCGAGGGTGACTGCCAGGATTGTTGCATATGTCTCAGGGTTCAGGATAAGGTCCTTGTAAAATGGCAGATTATAAATAGTGTTTTTTATACTGTCGACTTCGCCCTGGGACTGTGGTTTCTCTTTGCAAAGCGGGATGAATTCAAATTTTTTCAGGGAATCATCTTTCACAAGTTTGTATAATCTTGTGACAGATACAACTTCCTCCACTCCTGGAATATTTCTGATATTCTTTGATAAATCAAACCAGTCATTGAATTCTTCCAGACGAAACAGATTTTTATCCTGGATACCAATAAAAAGCACACTCCCATCTTCGCCAAACTGCTTCTTAAAAGATTCATAAAGGAGAAAAGTTGAATCGTTTGCCGGTAAAGTCCGGGCCATTTCATAGGAAAGCTTCACCTCCCTGGCTTTATATCCCATAAATGCAGTAAGACCTGCAATGATGAGTAGGATGGCTAAACGGTTACGAAGAATGTTTCTGACAATAAATGTCCACACCTAATGTAAGAAATTGAGAAGCGAAGTTAAGATTTAATCTTGAAAACGAAGAGCGAATACGAATTTATCTGTTTTAAGTTTGTAATTTTGTCAACCCCTTTCACCCTCATCAATTGTGGATGGGAAGCAGGGGAACATCAAATGATAATTCGTTCATGCGAAAAGTTCTCTTTATTGACGAAGTTCATCCTTTAATAAAAGAAGAACTTACTTCATTGGGTCTTAAATGTGATTTTTTCCCTGATTACACCCGCTCTGATTACAAAAAGATCATTCACGAGTATTCCGGAATTATCTTACGAAGTAAGATTACTCTCAACAGGGACATGATTTCATCAGCAGCGAAGCTGAGGTTTATCGGTAGGGTAGGGTCAGGTATGGAGAGCATCGACGTCCCTTATGCTGAAAGTCTGGGGATCCGGTGCCTGAATTCACCTGAAGGGAACCGGGATGCAGTAGGGGAACATGCACTTGGGATGCTCCTGTCAATGATGAATCATATAAACCATGCCGACAAGCAGATCAGGCAGGGAAAATGGATAAGAGAAGGGAATCGTGGGACGGAGATAAAAGATAAAACAGTAGGGATCATCGGTTATGGAAACATGGGTAGCGCTTTTGCCTTGCGATTAAAAGGATTCGGATCAAAGGTTCTTTCGTACGATAAATACAAGTCCGGTTATTCTGATGGTAATACATATGAATCAATGCTGGAAGATATCTTTGAAGCTGCTGACATCCTGAGCCTTCATGTTCCCCTGACAGATGAAACACGGTATCTGGTAAACGATGATTTCCTGACGAAATTCAGGAAGAATATATGGCTTATCAACACCTCGCGGGGGAAAGTAGTGAATACGAAAGATCTGGTAAAACATCTTAAATCAGGGAAAGTCCTGGGCGCCGCATTGGATGTGCTGGAATATGAGGACTCTTCCTTTGAATTACTGGATGATAACATGCCCGAAGAGCTCAAATACCTGTGCAAAGCTGACAATGTTGTGCTGACACCTCACATCGCAGGGTGGACAGTCGAATCCAGATATAAATTGGCAAAAATCCTGGTGGATAAAATAAAAGAAGTTTTGTAGGTTTATGATTTTAAAAAAGCAGATACGATGAAACAGGAACATAAAATATTTCAGGGAAAAACACTGGGAATTCTCTCCGGTGGAGGCGATACACCGGCCATTAACTCAAGTATCGAGGCCGTGAGGAATAGGGCATCCTTTCTGGGATACAAGGTATATGGGATAGGGAAAGGATGGAAGGGTCTATTAGGAGAAGGAGAGGTGGTTGATCTGACAAATCAGAGATATGATGGATGGTACGGTGGAACTGCGCTTGGATCAAGCCGGACAAATCCTTTTCCATCGAAGAAGAATCCTGAAAACAGGGTTCCTCAAATATTACGTAATCTGGAGCGCTATAAAATTGATGTCCTGGTTACCATTGGAGGTGACGATACAAATGGAGCAGCAAAACGGCTATACGAATCAGAAGGTATACCGGTGATCGGTTTTCCAAAGACGATCGATAATGATTTACGGACAAGGACCATCTTTCATAACGATGGCAAAGAAATTGAATCCGTACTATGCCCTGGTTTCCCTTCCGCTGCCATGTCAATAGCAGAACTTACAGCCAGTTTAAGAACAACAGCTGAATCGCACTCCCGGATCATTGTTTTGGAAGTCATGGGACGCGATGCGGGTTGGCTTACCGGGACAGCATCCTTTGGCGGAGCTACCCTCGGTCTTATTCCGGAAATGGAAATCACACGCGAAAGGAAAGTAGTCTTGTTCGAATCCATCCGTGAAGCTTATATGAAATCAAGGAAAAAATGCCTTGTCATTCCTGTCTCGGAAGGTGTTCGTTGGTTTGATGAGAAAACCGGAAAAGTTGATGTAGTTTATGCAAGCTCCGAAGTGGATGAATATGGTCATCCACGGTTTGGCGGGATAAGCGGTATTATAGCATCCGAAATTACCAGGAAATTAGGTATTGAAGCAAGGGCCCAGATATCAGGTTACTATGCACGATCAGGTCCTTGCAGTCCTTATGACCGCAGACTTACCGAAACCCTTGCCGATAAAGTTGCAGACCTGTTGCTACGGGAAGATTACGGTCAGATGCCTGTCATGAAAGTTATGGTTTCCTATGAGGAACTTGAAGAATTCAATACTTCCTCGATTGATATGGGAACCATTGGCAATAAGCCCTTACCGGGAGATTATTATAATGTGGAGAAATTCTCCTTTACCAATGCCTATTTTGATTTTCTGTCATTAATCCTTGGAAAACCGAACCTGGAGGTTTTTAAATACGATTTCCCGGTTGTGAAACCAGCTTAATCTACCTCCACCCCCGTGGGGTTGATTAAAAAGTCTTTGTGATCTTTGTGTGAGACATTGTGCCCTTTGTGGTTAATTTTTAAAACACTGAACCACAATGAACTAAGAAGGCACAAAGCACACAAAGAAGGAAAAATATCATCCGAAATACTTTTTAGTAAGCCCGTTTTTGGGATTAATTTTTTGGGGATATCATTTTAAAATTAAATGAACAGTACTCCGCGTTTTCTGTTCCAGGAGGACCTTCCGGTTTTTTATGATACGGTTGATAGCTCCCTTGTTATAATGCCGGATGGTATATAACTCCAGGTTGTCGTTGTACCTCACCGTATAATTCTCCTGCAAAGAAGCAATACATTGATTATCCTGGAGACGATTCGCATCTACGCAGACTGAAAATGAAATTGCCGAATTCTGCATGACATTTACCTTTACCCGGTGTTTGGCGAGAATATCGAAGATCTGACTTAGATTTTCTTCTACAATAAATGAAAAGTCCTTTGGAGAAATAGAAAGTAAAACCTGGTTCTTTTTTAAAATATAAATAGGGGAATGTAAACTCCATTCTTTCAGATTTTCCACCGATGTTCCTTTCATCTGAGGCTGTAAAAATGACTTTACCTTTAAGATGATTTTTGCATTCTCAAGCGGTTTGATGGTTTTGGGATGGATTACCGATGCTCCGAAATAGGCCAGCTCAATTGCTTCCCGGTAGGAGAGTTTAGAAAGCTTTTTCGTGTTTTTGAACCATTTTGGATCTGCATTGAGAATACCGGGAACATCCTTCCATATTGTAACCTCTTTGGTCCTTAGAGCATATGCAAAGATGGCTGCGGTATAATCGGAACTTTCGCGACCAAGGGTTGTGCTGTTGTTTTCCCTGTCACTTCCGATAAATCCTTGCGTAACAGCCACTCTTCTTGTTTTATCATTGGATAGGAAATACTTCTGAATAACCCTTTTAATATTTGCCTGTGTGATCCTCCAATCCACCTTTGCATCGCGGTACGTTGAGTTTGTTTTAATCAGATCGCGGGCATCGAAAAGCATTGAAGAAATGCCCGATTCATTCAGGAAATGATTCACAATAGCTGTTGAAACCAATTCACCGTAACATACAATCTGATCATATTCAAAATCGTAAATAAGCGGTCTTCCGGGTGTGAGGTGACCTCTCCTGAGATGACCCTGCAATTGGGTGAAAAGAGCCTCAACATGCTGATAAACAGGATGGTCATTTGCCGGAAATAATTCATGGATGATATCGAAATGAAAATTGTAGATCCTGTAATAACATTCTACGACAGAAACCGCATCTCCTGACATATAATACCCCAGTAACTCTTCCAGGGCATTCGTTGTCTTACCCATAGCCGATATTACAACGAGTATATCAGAGGAATTATATTTTTTTAAAATGGAGACAACATTCCGGACCCCACTAACACTATTGACAGATGCTCCCCCGAATTTGAAAACCTTGATTTCCATGAGACAAATGTAAGGAAATTTTCTCCCTGTACTTTTTCTTAACTTTGCAGTCCAATTCAGAGCGGATTTTGACTTCTTCTGAGTTATTATCGTTTTTTAAACACGATCCCAGGACCCTGGAGATCGCTGATATTCTATTGTCAAGTGCTAACCACGTTTCTCCTACTCCCCCTCTCCTTCAGGAGAGGGGGTCGGGGGGTGAGGTGCACCCTTCCCCCTTACCCCCTCCCCAAGAAGGGAGGGGGAAAAAAGTCGGGGTCCAACTCAAAGGCCTGATCGGCTCTTCCCGTTCCCTTGTGGCAGGCGCTGTCTATGATTCCACTCCTTATCTGCATTTTTTTATCCTTCCTGAAAAGGAAATGGCAGCTTATTTTTATAATGATCTCGAACAGATTTTTAATGAAAAGGAACTGGATACAACGAATAAGCAAATACTTTTTTTCCCGTCTTCTTTCAAGCATTCCTCAAATACCGACCATAAGGATAACCAGGGTCTGTTGTCACGGACAGAAGTTCTGAACCGGCTTCACTCTTTTAAAGAGAAATTTATCATTGTCACCTATCCTGAAGCCATTGCAGAGAAAGTAGTAAACCGGAAATTTCTTGAGAAAAACACCTTGAAATTAAAAGTAGACGAATCGGTATCCCATGAATTCATTCTTGATCTTTTACTTGAATATGAATTTGAACGAGCTGATTTTGTCCTTGAACCGGGGCAATTTTCCATTCGCGGGGGACTTATCGACGTTTATTCCTTTTCCAATGATCACCCGTATCGTATTGAATTTGAAGGCGATAAAGTAGCCTCCATCCGGACGTTCGATCCGGCCACCCAGCTTTCCCTTGAAAGGAAAATGGAAATCACCATCATACCTGATATCCGGATCAATCGCGGGCGAAAAATGGAATATGATTCGCTGTTTGCCTTCCTTCCTGAAAATACCGTGATCTGGACTGACGATATTAGCTATACCGCTGATATACTTGATAAACAGGAAAGTCTTGATGATTACCTCGACGGAAAAGAGTTTTTTAAACTCCTTGTCAATTTCTCTGTGGTTGAATTTGGAAAACAATTTTATTTCAAAACAGAAAAACAGATTTTATATATCAACTTGCCGCAACCTTCATTCAATAAAAATTTTGATCTCCTGATCGATGACCTGCGTAAAAATACGGAAAATGGTTTCCGTACCATTCTTTTATCGGATAATCCCAAGCAAAGCGAACGCCTGTTTACGATCATTGAAGATATCCAATATAAAAGAGGAATTGATCAACCGATTGAATTTACGAGCCTGCATTATTCCTTACATGAAGGGTTTATAGAAAGAGACCTGAAACTTGTTTGTTATACAGACCACCAGATTTTCGAGCGATACCACCGTTTCCACTTGCATGATGGGTATTCCGGTAAGGAATCGCTGACCTTAAAAGAGATATATGACCTGAAGCCGGGGGATTATCTGACGCATATTGACCATGGGATAGGGCGGTTCGATGGACTGGAAAAGATTGTCAATAATGGTCGTGAACAGGAAGCGATCAGACTGATATACAAAAACAATGATATTCTTTATGTGAGTATTCATTCACTTCATCGAATAACAAAATATATCGGGAAAGAGGGTACAATGCCGGCACTGAACCGTCTGGGATCGGATGTATGGAATAAGCTGAAAAATAAGACGAAAAGCCGCGTAAAAGACATCGCAAAGGACCTGATATGTCTCTATGCGCAGCGAAAAGCTGTACATGGGATTGCATTTTCACCGGATACATACTTACAGACTGAGCTTGAAGCCTCATTTATTTATGAAGATACTCCTGACCAGCTGAAAGCAACTGTCGATGTCAAGAAAGATCTGGAGCAGGAATATCCGATGGATCGCCTGATTTGTGGTGATGTAGGTTTTGGGAAAACAGAAATAGCCATCCGGGCTGCTTTCAAGGTTGTGGCAGAAAGCAAGCAGGTAGCTCTTCTTGTGCCAACAACCATCCTTGCTTTGCAGCATTATAAGACCTTTTCTGACCGGTTGAAGGATTTTCCCTGCACGGTTAATTATATCAACAGGTTCAAATCAGCGAAAGTTCAGAAACAGCTTTTGACAGAACTGGAAAATGGAAAGATTGATATTCTGATAGGGACTCATCGCTTGCTGAGTAAAGACATTAAATTCAAAGACCTGGGATTACTGATCATAGATGAAGAGCAGAAATTCGGCGTGGCAGCCAAAGAAAAGATAAAGCAGATAAAAGTAAATGTAGATACCCTTACATTGACAGCAACCCCTATTCCGCGCACCTTGCAATTCTCACTCATGGGAGCCAGGGATCTTTCCATTATCAATACTCCGCCACCAAATCGTTATCCTGTGCAAACGGAGATACATACTTTTAGTGAAAAAATCATAAGGGATGCGATCAATTATGAGATTTCACGGGGTGGGCAGGTTTTCTTTGTGAACACCCGGATTCAGAACATTGCAGAAGTGGCAGGTATGGTGCAACGAATGGTCCCGGAGGCCACAATCGCTGTCGCACATGGACAAATGGTAGGTGCAAAACTTGAAAAAGTAATGATGGATTTCATCGAAGGAGAGTATGATGTACTTGTTTCAACGACGATCATTGAATCCGGACTTGATATTCCGAATGTCAATACCATTATTATAAATGATGCCCATCATTACGGCCTGAGTGATCTTCATCAGTTAAGAGGCAGGGTGGGACGTTCAAATAAAAAAGCTTTTTGCTACCTTCTTGCCCCGCCATCATCTTTATTGACTGATGAGTCAAGAAAACGGCTTAAAGCGATAGAAGAGTTCTCCGATATCGGAAGTGGTTTCAACATTGCCATGCGCGACCTTGACATCCGGGGGGCAGGAAATATCCTCGGCGGTGAGCAAAGCGGATTTATTTCAGAGATAGGTTTTGAAATGTATCACAGGATTCTTGATGAAGCCATCCTTGAATTAAAAGAACAGGAATTCAAAGATATCTTCCATGAAGAGCATGTAAAGGAATTTATCAGGGAATGTCAGATCGAAACAGATCTTGAGGTCCTTTTCCCGGATTATTATATCACCAATATTACAGAACGGTTGAGCCTGTACAAAGAATTGGATTCTGTTGACAATGAGACGGACCTTGAAAATTTCAGCATCCGCTTAACCGATCGTTTCGGACCTCTCCCTGTGGCAAGCCTGTCGCTTATTAATACGTTGCGATTACGCTGGCTTGCGAAAAAGATCGGTTTTGAAAAGCTGGTACTGAGAAATAACCGCTTTACTTCGTATTTTTCAAGTAACCCGGATTCTCCGTATTACCAATCTTCACAATTTACCTCGATTCTGAAATTCATCCAGGAGAATCCTGCCTATTGCAAATTAAAAGAAGAAAGAAATAAACTGTTTCTGACTTTTAAAGATGTCACAGGGATAAATGAGGCATTGGAAAAATTAAATGGTCTCCCAATCCCGGAAGAAATAAGTCAAACAGCATAATGACATCCTCACCTGGAAAGTCTTCTTACTGAATGGGATCAGGCACAGTTTTATCACTTTACTATTATTTTTTTATTCCAGTATAATGATTTAATTTCGTACAAAATTTCCTATCGTGTCCGACAGTCTGGTCATCATTCCAACTTACAACGAGAAAGAAAATATAGAACGGATCATCCGTAAGGTTTTTTCCCTGGAAAAAGTATTTGATATTCTTATTATTGAAGACAATTCTCCTGATGGGACTGCTGATATTGTCAAATCGTTGATAAAAGAATTCCCCGGCCATCTGTTTATCGAAGAAAGAAAAGGGAAATTAGGTCTGGGAACTGCATATATTCATGGATTCAAGTGGGCTCTTCTGAATAATTATGAAGTTGTCTTCGAAATGGATGCTGACTTCTCTCATAATCCTGAGGATCTCCTTCGTCTTTATGATGCAGTGAAGAATAAGGGGGCCGATGCCGCAATCGGATCCAGGTATATCACGGGGGTTAATGTCGTCAACTGGCCCATGGGAAGAGTGCTCATGTCATATTACGCCTCTGCATATGTCCGGTTCATTACCAGGATGAAAATCCGTGACACAACCGCCGGTTTTATTTGTTATACCGATAAGGTGCTTAAAGCGCTCGACCTCGATAAGATCCGCTTTACCGGATACGCTTTCCAGATTGAAATGAAATATACTGTCTGGAAGCTTGGATTCAATATTATTGAAGTTCCTATTATATTTACTGACCGTATTCAAGGTGATTCCAAGATGAGCAAGGGTATTTTTAAAGAGGCTATATTTGGCGTTATCAGTCTCCGGTGGCGAAGTTGCTTCAAAAAATATAACCGTCCTGAATAACATTCCCGCTTTCATTTTATATTTGCATCCGGTTTCTGTAACCTTTTTCAATTCACTTAATGACTGATCGAATCCTTATTGCCGGTGTCAGGATTGTCAATGATGGCCGTATCTTCGCTGGCAGTGTCTTGATAGGGAACGGGTTAATAACAGATATTTTCATCGAAGGGCGGAATAATATCGATCTGCCGGATTTATGGGATGTGACTACGATCGATGCCCGGGGTAAATATCTTATTCCGGGTGTGATCGATGACCAGGTACATTTTCGCGAGCCAGGCCTGACCTATAAAGGCGACCTGCATTCGGAAAGCAGAGCAGCCATTGCAGGCGGTGTTACTTCTTTCATGGATATGCCGAATACCGACCCTAAAACGGTGACGATTGATCTGCTTGAGCAAAAATTTGAACTTGCTGCCCGTAACTCCATGGCAAATTATTCTTTCTTCCTGGGCGCTACAAATGATAATCTTGAAGAAATAAAAAAAGCCGATCCTTCTATAGTCTGTGGTTTGAAGGTGTTCATGGGAGCTTCCACGGGAAATATGCTTGTGGATGATCCTCGTGTTCTTGAAAAAATATTCAAACAGTCAAAACTTCTCGTGGCAATACACAGTGAAGATGAAGAAACAATCCGGCACAACCTGCAGAAATACATTGAACTCTATGGTGAAGGAATCCCCATCAATGCCCATTACCTGATCAGAAGCGAAGAAGCTTGCTTCAAATCTACGCTAAGGGCAGTTGACCTGGCGAAAAGATGCGGCACCAGGCTTCACATTTTGCATCTTTCTACCGCAAAAGAATTGGAACTGCTGGATCGCGTTTCCCGTCTGCCAAATAAAGCTATCACAGGGGAAGTTTGTGTTCATCATTTATGGTTTGATGAAAGGGATTATCCCAGGTTGGGTTCTCAAATAAAATGGAATCCTGCAATCAAGACGGAAAATGATAAAAATGCTTTATTAAATGGATTGCTCGAGGATAAAATTGATATCATTGCAACAGATCATGCTCCGCATACCTGGGAGGAAAAACAGTATCCTTACCTGAAGTGTCCTTCCGGTGGACCCTTGGTCCAGCATTCGTTGGTTGCAATGATGGAATTGAGCAGACAGGGAAAGATTTCAATTGAAAAGATTGTGGAAAAAATGTGTCATAACCCTGCCATCCTGTATCACATTAAAAACCGTGGCTTCATTCGTAATGGGTACTCTGCTGATCTTGTACTGATAGACCCTGATTCTCCCTGGCAAGTTGACAAATCAAATATTTTATATAAATGTGGTTGGTCTCCGTTCGAAGGACAAACTTTTTCTTCAAAAGTAACTCATACTTTTGTTAATGGGACCCTTGTTTATAAGAATGGCAAATTTGATGAATCCTTTAGAGGAGAAAGATTGGAGTTCTCAAAGTAAGAAATTGAATTAAATTTTAATTTTTTCCATGATAACAAGGATTCTGTTTTCCTTAACCATCCTGTTTGCGATGGGTTCCTGTAAAAAAGAGACTACAATAGTTGAATCAACCTTTCCTGATGGGTCTCCTCAAAGGGTATGCATTTACAAAGGGAATGGGGTTAACAAAGAATTGTTGAGGGAAACATTGTATTATCCAGGCAAAAAGATACAGGTAGAGGGAGAATATCATCACAACAAAAGAAACGGGAGATGGGTTTATTACTTTTCGAACGGGAAAATTTGGAGTGAGGGTTTTTTTAAAGATGGCGAGAGTGATGGTAAAAGGACGATTTATTTTGAATCCGGAAAAATAAAATACGAGGCTTTTTATAAACAAGGTGTGCGGACCGGGAAATGGCATTTTTATGATGAAAAAGGAACGCTTTTAAAGGAAATTGATTATTCAGCTGCAGGGAATAAAAAATAAAGGCACAGTGTCAGGATGCAACGAAGTGCATCTCTGTCCTGTGCCCGAATTTTAATTGATGCTGAAAGAGCTTAATTTACCATTATAACCAGATACCTGGAATTGATCCAGAAAGCTTTATAATCCAATATTTGCAATGCCTGGATCGTCTTTTTATCACCGTTCAGCTTGTAGGAAGAAGTGGGGTGATTTGATAGAACTTTTGCTTTTTTACTCAATACCGGGATTTCCAGTGTCTTTCTGATATCGATTTTGGTAAAAAGTGATTTGTTGAAATCAGGTATTATTTTATCACCGCTGGTAATAACCTTATTTTTCTTCAGTTCCTTTTCTGTTCCAATAATATAATAGGCTGTATTAAGCGCTGATTCCTGTCGGGATATAACCTGGGATTGTTGATTTAACTGTTGTTCTTGTTCTTTAACAACGTTTGTGAGCGTGTCAAGCTTCAGGTTGGCAGCTTCTATGTTGATGTTAAGCTTTGCAAGCTTATCACGAAGGTTTTCAATTTCAGTATTTTTATCAGAAATATCCTTTTTTAAATGTGAAACAAGCTTTTCAAGTTCTGCTACTTTCATTCCTGAGGCCCTTAACTTACTGGTTAATGAGGCAAGTTCCTTCTTGTTCTTGAGCATCAGATTATAGATAGTTGTAATGTCGTCCTTGATCTGTTCCTTTGCAGAAACTTTCAATTCACCGGATTTACCCGTACTTAGGTTGATGATATTTTCCTTCATCTTGATCGTGTCAAGCGTTCCTTGAATATCATTGATTGACCGGATGAAATCATTGATGGCTTCATCTTTCTGAACGGTTTGGTTCATCAGGCTGTCATTCCTGGCTTGTAATTCCTTTGCTTTTTCTTTTGCAGCATGTCCGCATGCAAGGAAAAGAGGGATCATTAAAAATAACATGTACTTTTTCATCGTGTGCAAGTTTTGATTTGTTGCAAATGTAGTGAGAAATTATGGTCTTACAATGGTAAAATTCTTTTTATTTTAAAGATAATATACCCAAAACAAGTATCTTTCGTGTCCTTAAAAAGGCATAGCCGGTAGTTGTTCCTCAACTTTAAAGAACATTATTATGACAAGATACCCTAAAATTATTCTCAGGCAAGGGAAGGAATCTGCCATCCGGCGGTTTCACCCGTGGCTATTTTCTGGCGCTATCAAGAGAACCGAAGGGTCTGTTTCGGAAGGAGATATTGTTGAACTTTTTTCCAGTTCCAATGAATATCTTGCAACAGGGCACTTCCAGGGAGGATCGATCGCAGTGAAGCTCTTCTCCTTTCAGCAAAGTGAAATAAACTCATATTTCTGGAGAAATAAACTTGAGAATGCATATGAATTGAGAACACAACTTGGTTTGAGCGACAGCTCTTATACTAATGCATATCGCCTCGTTTATAGTGAAGGCGACGGACTACCGGGATTGATCATCGACTATTATAACGGAGTGTGCGTTATGGCAAGTAGTTCCGCCGGTATGGATAATATTAAACCCCAGCTTGTTGAGTTACTGAAAGAGATTTATGGTGAAAGGCTGAAGGCTGTTTATGATAAAAGTATAGAACCCACGCGTCACGCGTCATGCGTCACGCGTCACGAATTTCTCTATGCTAATACAAACCCGGTAATAATCACCGAAACCGGCCACAAATTCATGGTTGACATTGAGAAGGGCCAGAAAACCGGTTTCTTTCTTGATCAGAGGGGGAACCGTATGTTTGCCCAGTTCTATGCCAGGGACAGGAAAGTGCTGAATGCATTTTGTTATTCGGGAGCATTCTCTGTCTATGCATTGAAGGGTGGTGCGGCTATCGTTCATTCTGTTGATAGCTCCAGGCAAGCCATCGAGTGGACAGAAGAGAATATTGGCTTGAACGGGATTGAAAAAGCACATCATAAATCCATTGTTGCAGATATCAGGAAATACCTTGCAGAGAAAAATGAAACTTATGATATGATCATTCTCGACCCTCCTGCATTTGCAAAGACACATACAGTTTCGCATAATGCACTTCAAGCATACATATCCATTAATGCACTGGCAATGAAAAAATTGAACAGGAATGGCATACTTTTCACTTTTTCCTGTTCCCAGGCGATCAGCAGGGAATTATTCCAATCAGCTATAATGACTGCTGCCATTGAAGGAGGTCGTGAAGCAAAGATCCTTCATCATTTATCACAAGGGCCTGATCACCCCGTGAATATCTTTCATCCTGAAGGGTCTTATCTGAAAGGATTGATCTTGTTTGTTGAATAAAATCAAACTCTCACTTACACGCAAACCCACACCCTCTTCGCGGAATATTTGAAAGGGATGATTTTATGTATTATTTAGATTAACCAGTTTCTATTGTATTGATAAACCTCCTTCACTGAATACTGTTTCTTTTCTCCGGAATTTAATTTCCATCGGTTTTATATTTAAATTTGTTCTAAATAAAATTCAGAAACTAAAAAGAACAATTATGGAACTTGGATTTATAGGATTGGGCAAAATGGGCGGGAATATGGTCGAAAGACTGCTTAAGGGAGGTCATAAAGTTGTAGTTTATGACAGAAATCCTGAAGCCATAGATCAATTGGTCCAGAAAGGAGCTATTCATTCTTCATCCCTTTATGATTGTATTACCCTTCTTCCGGAACGGAAAGTTGTCTGGCTCATGGTACCGGCTGGTCCTGCTGTGGATGAAACCATCGACCAGTTGAAGAAATTTCTTAACAAAAATGATATTATCATTGATGGGGGAAATTCATATTATAAGGAATCTATTGAACGGGCGAAATTGTTAAAGGAAAAGAATATTTATTTTCTCGATTGTGGGACAAGCGGGGGTATATGGGGTTTGGAGAATGGGTATAGTTTGATGTCCGGTGGAAATAAAGAAGCTTCAGATTATATCAATCCTGTTTACAGGACACTTGCTCCGGAAGGTGGATATACCTATTGCGGAGAAAGTGGTGCAGGGCATTTTGTAAAGATGGTTCATAACGGGATCGAATACGGATTAATGCAAGCATACGCAGAAGGATTCGAATTGCTGGAAAAGTCGCCTTATCACCTGGATCTTGCTGCGATCGCAAGCGGATGGCGGTATGGCAGTGTGGTTCGTTCCTGGTTACTGGAACTCGCGGTAAATGTATTTAAAGAAAATCCCGGCCTGGAAGGCATTAAAGCGTATGTCGAGGATAGCGGAGAAGGACAGTGGACTGTTCAGGCAGCAATGGATTTCCATGTTCCCGCACATATTATCACTTCTTCCCTTTTTACAAGGTTTCAATCACGGGAAAACGATTCATTTGCGATGAAAGTCCTGGCCGCCCTCAGAAATCAATTCGGAGGACACGCAATTATTAAAGAATGACCTTATAAATAGCGAAGTAGCGAAATAGCGAAATTCCACATTGATGACTTTGTGACTTATTGTAATGACCCTCAAATAAAATGACTGAATAATGGAAAAACCCGGCAATTGTATTATTGTAATTTTTGGAGCTTCTGGTGATTTAACTTCCAGGAAATTAATTCCTGCACTCTTTGAGCTGAAATTACAGCAACTTCTTCCTGAAAAATTCTGCATTGTCGGGGTAAGCCGTTCTGAATTCACAAATGAAGCATTTTGTGAGAAAATGATTAAAGGTATTCGGTCCTTTTCAGGGGAGAAGGAAATTCCCGCAGAGCAGCTTCAGTCTTTTATTGACCAGATTTCTTATATGTCCATGGATATGGCTTCGCCTGGCGATTACGAAAAACTTGGGAAATTACTTACTGACACGGATCAGAAATTTAATACAGGAGGAAATTGGCTGTTTTACCTGGCTACGCCCCAGGTCATGTTTGAAATTATATCCGGCCATCTGGGTAGTGCCGGATTAACTAACCAGGTGAATGGTTACAGGAGATTGATCATTGAGAAACCTTTCGGGCATGACCTTGAATCGGCAAAAACACTCAACAGGAATCTGCTTAAAGTTCTTACGGAGGATCAGGTTTATCGTATCGATCATTACCTCGGGAAAGAAACTGTTCAGAATTTACTGGTGACACGGTTTGCCAATGGAATATTCGAACCTTTGTGGAACAGGAACTATGTACATCATATTGAGATCACTTCAGCCGAAAGCATCGGGGTGGAGAATCGCGGGAAGTACTATGATTCAACAGGTGCTTTGAGAGATATGGTGCAAAATCATCTTCTGCAACTGGTTAGTCTAACGGCAATGGAACCTCCCTCTTCCATGGATTCAAACTGGATCCGGAATGAAAAAACGAAAGTCCTGCAATCATTGAGGCCGATAAAAAATGAGGAAGTTGAAAAATATGTAATACGCGGACAATATGTTGCTTCAAAGATCCGTGGACAACCGATACCGGGATACAGGGAAGAACATGGAGTGGACCCTGATTCACATACGGAAACTTACGTGGCAATTAAATTTTATATCGATAACTGGCGCTGGGGTGGGGTTCCTTTTTATATCCGTACTGGTAAACGTCTTCCAACAAATGTCACTGAGATCATCATCCATTTTAAACGCACACCTCATTATCTTTTCGCCCGGGAAGAAATGTCTGTAGGCAGCAATCAACTGGTAATCCGGATCCAACCCGATGAAGGCATTCTGTTAAAATTCGGCATGAAACTCCCTGGCGCAGGGTTTATTGTAAAGAATGTAAATATGGATTTTCATTATCGTGACCTTGCTAATATCCGCGTTCCTTCTGCTTACGAACGACTGTTATATGATGCAATGCAGGGAGACTCTACATTATATTCACGGGGTGATACTGTGGAAGCAGCCTGGAGTTTTATTGACCCGATCCAACATGCCTGGGCTGAAAACCCATCGATTAAAATATTCGGCTATCCGGCAGGTACATGGGGACCCGAACATGCCGATGATCTTATCGAAGGACAAAATTTAACCTGGCGTTATCCTTGTAAAAATCTGACAGATGAAGATCTGTATTGCGAATTATAAAGCAGGGACATCACATGTGATGTCCCTGCTTTTGGATTAAAAATAATTAAATGATTAATTCGACAATTATATGGAACCAATTATAAGAATATTTCACTCACCTGCAGAACTTGCTGAAGAATTTGCCTCGGACATTGTCTCAGGGATCATGGCTGCTTATCATAAAGAAAGGCATTTTACTATCGCTCTTTCAGGCGGTGCAACTCCTAAAACATTATTTTCGGTGCTTGCAGAGGAGTTTAATGGCTCAATCCCATGGAAAAATGTTCATTTCTTTTGGGGAGACGAACGATGTGTTGCTCCTGAGGATCCGGAAAGCAATTACAAATGTGCGAAACAATACCTTCTGGATAAAATCGATATTCCCGGAACAAATATTCACCGGATAATAGGAGAGAATGATCCGGGAGCAGAATCCGACCGTTATGCCAATGAAATAAAGGATTTTGTAAAATCAAAGAACGGTTTTCCATCGTTCGACCTTATCATCCTCGGAATGGGGCTGGACGGGCATATTGCTTCTATTTTTCCTGACCAGCAAGCACTGCTG
Source organism: uncultured Bacteroidales bacterium (assembly GCA_903929315.1). Lineage (GTDB taxonomy): Bacteria > Bacteroidota > Bacteroidia > Bacteroidales > FEN-979 > CAIYUC01. Next base: position 3,807 of record CAIYUC010000227.1, on the reverse strand, counting down.
CATTCCGAAAAGATCTGTGAAGTATCCATTCATCCGGCCACTTCACAGAAAAGGATCACCCTTACCGGAAAGGTCTTTAATAATGCAGCTTTATTGGCTTTCCTGGTAACGGGAAAAAGCAAGGCATGGTTAGTATCGGAGATTTTAAATAAAGCTAAAGAATCCGATTACTATCCGGCTGCCCACATTATACCTGAAAATGGTAAACTTGAATGGTTACTGGACGAAGAAGCTTCCATCTTTTTGAGTAATCAATGAGATCCGGGCATCAGGGTGAAAATGATATATACTAGAGAAAAACTTTTTTTATAAACCGGATAGTACGTTTTTCGAAAAATATTTTTTCTGAAAATAGAACGCGACGTTCACCAGGCTGATCAGCACAGGAACTTCCACAAGGGGACCAATTACTGCGGCAAACGCTACTCCTGAACCGATCCCGAATACTGAAATTGCTACTGCTATAGCCAGCTCAAAATTATTACTGGCTGCGGTGAAAGCAAGCGTAGCAGTTTTCTCATACCCTGCACCGATACGTTTTCCCATAAAAAACGACACAACGAACATAACCACGAAATAAATAACCAGCGGAATGGCTATCCTGACTACATCCAAAGGTATCTTCACTATGTATTCCCCCTTCAGCGAAAACATTACAATAATGGTAAAAAGTAAAGCGAAAAGCGTGATCGGACTTATTTTTGGAATAAACTTCCGTTCATACCAGTTTTTGTTTTTCAACCTGATCAGGCTGAATCGCGTTATGATTCCCGCGAGAAACGGAATACCTAAGTAAATGAAAACACTTTTAGCGATCTGTCCTATAGTGATATCCACTGCAAACGTTTTCAAACCAAGAAGGGAAGGGAAAATTGTAAGGAAGATATATGCATAGACCGAAAAGAACAACACCTGGAATATGGAATTAAAAGCAACCAGCCCGGCACAGTATTCCCTGTCCCCTTTGGCAAGATCATTCCAGACAATCACCATCGCGATGCAACGGGCCAACCCTATCATGATCAAACCTGCCATATATTCGGGATAGCCCCGGAGGAATATGACGGCCAGCAGGAACATGAAAATGGGTCCAATGATCCAGTTTTGAATCAGAGAGAGTAAAAGGATCTTTACATTCCTGAAGACATCTCCCAGTTCTTCATATTTAACCTTTGCCAATGGAGGATACATCATCAGTATTAAGCCGATGGCAATTGGAATGTTGGTTGTCCCTGTCTGGAATTGACCCCAGAAATCTTTTATCCCCGGGGAAAAATAACCGGCAAAGACCCCGGCAAACATAGCCAGGAAGATCCAAAGCGTAAGATACCGGTCCAGAAATTTTAATCTTTTTCGTTCAAGTACCATCTCTGCTAAATTTATTTTTTATTTGTCACAGTTGTCACGACTGTCACGATCGTCCCGATTAGCAACACGTACTTCCTTCTGATCCACAGTCACATGTCGGTTCAGTTCCCCTGATCAAACCGTTGATGATCCCGGCAGCACATCCGACTCCTGATCTCACAGTAATAGCATTTTCAGGACAATTTTTTTCACATGCTCCGCATTCCATGCAAAAGTCTTTATTCTGAATCACAGCTTTTTTATTCTCTATTGCAAAAACATCGTGCGGGCAAACAATAGTGCACATCAGGCAACCATTGCATTTCTGTTGATCCAGTTTAAGTGTTACAACATTTCTGAGATATACCAATCCGTTCATAAGACAATAAATTTTGCAAGGATCCAGCCAATTACACCCAAGCCTGCCATTCCGATCTGCACGGGAACAGCGGTTTTCATTTCTTTCTGAACCCCGGAAAGCGAAGTGAATGTAGAAGTTCCTGTAAAAGTCATGGCGAGAAAAGAGGAAAGGCTTCCCATCATCAGGAACCAGGAAATGATTTCAAGGGTTTGTTGCCCGAGAACATGAAAATACATCAGTAACAATGCAGCCAGCCACCCGGTAAGAAGCCCTTTGAGGGAAAACCTTCGAAATGGGATCCAGGGTAACAAAGCCGGAGTAACAGCGCAACCTGTGAGATAGGTAACAATGAGGATGAAAACCGATCTTAACCCATCGTGAAAAGCCAGGTCAATGGAATATCCTTTTGGATAAAGGCCGGACAGAATAATGAACAATGCCGGTATCAGGATCAGATAATAGGCTCCATTCGCCAGTTCAACAGGGATTAACTTAAGTCTGTCCCAAAACGAGAACTTCACGGCACGCATTTCTTTTGTAGCTTTCATTCCGGCTCTAATAAAGGCCGGGATATCATCTGCCCTCACCGGTCCGTAAATAACAGAAAAACCGGTAATCTGCCTGACTTCATGAGCAGAAACACCCACAGCGCCGAGTTGAGGGACAATAATTTTATGATGGTTGACGATATTTTTCAGTCCAACCCGGTCAATCTGCCGGATCAGTTCTTTTGTGGAGAAAGTCCCTTTTCCTGCTGCACACCATACATTAATCCCCTTGGTGTCGAGAACCAGGACCCATGCGTTCATTCCCTCCAGAGCCCGCCGCAGATGATCAAATGACAGTTTGAAATTAGCGGTCACAAAAACATTGGAATTTTCATCCGGAGTTCCAACCGCATAAATTCCAGGTTCGACTTTATAGTTCATACGGCCAACCGACCACCTGACTTTAATGGTGTCCAGTACATCCCTATTGCTCCATATTGTGGAGATCTGTGGGACTGCTCCGGTGCTTGTAGTAACCTGGCCTGTTATAAAACTCATCCTCATGATATTTATAAACTAAGGAGAAAATAGAACCCCAGGATGATAAGGATGCTACCTCCTGCATATTTCACGATCGTTCCGAACAGGGATAAAGTTTTTGAAATTTTCCCCAATCCGATACCGAACCCTACAATTGCAGCTGCCAGTGGTAATCCATATCCCAATGCAAAAGAAGTCAGCATCATTAATCCCCAGACGGCGCCTCCCTTTATAAAGGAAGCTGCAAGTATGACAGGAAAGATAGGATTGCAGCACGAATTCAAGGTAGTGGATAATCCTCCAATGGCAAGACCGAAGAGGATTGCGGAAAAAATGCCTCGTTGGGTTTGATGGGCTTTGATTGAAATGCCTGGCAATTTAAAAGGCAGCAGTTCCATGGAGTACAAACCGAAAAATATGGAAATCAAACCCGCTGCAATTTTCCAATAGTTTCCAAGAGAATCACTGATCCATGTACTTGCATATCCAAACAAAGTGCCTATCACCGCCATCGATACAATACCACCAATCAGGAAAGAGATCCCTCTTAACCATACTGTCTTGGTTTTATCTATTGAGGCACTGGCTCCTGAATAACCCGCGACAACGCCAATGATCGCAAAATTGCATCCGCATGTCACGACACTGATCATGCCCATCAGAAACACCGCGATCAATACGGTCAAAGTGGCATGTTCATTGCTTAAAACCTGGCTGATCCATGTATTCATACTACTTGTGTTTTGAACAACAAGATGAATCTTTTTCCGAAGCGCAACCCTTGGTCCTGGTTGTATCACAACAGGATGCTTTACCTGGGGCAGAAAGCTTTTGCTTATTATTCTGCGGGTCAGGTTTATTGATCAGTTTCATCCCGATAATCCCCAGGGCAGCTAACAGTATAACTGCAAAAAGTAAGATGGACCATATGTTTCTTTTTTTGGGCTTACAACAGTCGCCATCGCAGCCGCAATCTTGCTTTTTATTATCATTTTCGACCTTCGGATTGTCTTTGTCATTCTCTTCCATAATAGTTAGTTTTAAGATTTAGAATAATTGTAGGGCTTATGG
>CAIYUC010000226.1 GCA_903929315.1 uncultured Bacteroidales bacterium | reverse complement strand
ACGCGTTATCGGCAAACAGAACCACTCTCTTCAAAGAGGTCATAGCCTCAATGTGAAATTGGCTTACTTTCACAGGGCCCCCTAAAATACTAAAGTTAGTTCTTGTTTGCGCCATTGTTATATGGTGTTTGTCTCTTCACTCTTCACGGTTCCACCTCAATAAGCTTTATTTCCGGATCTACATATAGCAGAAAAGTTTGAATTTCCCTGAATCCCATTTCCCGGAGTAATTTCCCATAGGTTTGCAGTTGCTTTTTATAGCGCTCTTTGGGTTTACCGGTTTTATAATCGAGGATGATCGCTTTTTCTCCTTCCAGGATCACCCGGTCAGGCCGGTAAACAGATCCGTCTTCGACCAATATTTCAGCTTCCGTTTTCACTGATAATCCTTTTTGAAAAAACCGGCTGACCTCAGGATTTGTCAGAACTGCAAGGATCTTTTCCGAAAGTTGTTCTTTCTGGCTTTCTTCGATGAGTCCTGAAAGATTCATTTCCTCCAATACTCCATTACAGTCATCCCTTGTATTTATTTTTGACAGTGCAGTATGGACAAGATTACCCCATGTACGGCTCCTTTGCGGGTCAATGACATCCCAGCTTTCAGGAGCCGATGATCGTATGAAAACCTTCTTTCTCCAGTTTGAAGAAATGAAATTTGTCAATGTGATTGCATCAGGGCCATCCTTTATGGTTGTCGATTCACGTATTGTCGATTCATGAATCGACAATACCCCCCACTCATATTTCATGAATTGGTCAGACCAACGGTTTGCAGATATCAGGAAATACTTAAAAAATTCAGGAACCGACCGTGGGTTTGCTGATTTGACCGGGGGGACAGGGGAAATGATATACAACCGCTCTTCAGGTCTTGTCATCGCAACATAAAGAATGTTGATGATATCGAGCAGCGATTTTTCTTCTTCCTCTTCATATTGTCCTGCAAAAACTGTTTTGGCCATCTCTTTTCCGGTTGCAAGCATGCAGGAGCTTAGACCATTAAATTTTTCGCCGGGAAGTTCTACCCACAGATAAGGTTTGGTAAGTATTTTCTTCTCCGTGTATTGAGGAAGGATAACGACAGGGAATTGCAACCCTTTTGCTTTATGGACCGTCATGATATTTACTGCATCCATGCCCTTGGGAACAATAACAGACAGCGAATCCTTATGGTCATCCCACCATTCGAGAAAGCCGGTCCGCGAAGCAGTATTTTTCCTTGAAAACTTCAGCACGTAATCGAGAAAGAATTGAATATTGGGATTTGCCGGGATGTTCAGTGAAAATACACGGATGATCTCTTCAAAAAAATCAACCAACGCCATCATGCCCAATTCGCCGGGAGAAAGATTGAATCCATATCGTATTAAGGTGGTGAACAGATTATCTCTTTTGGAAGACGATGAGGTTATTCCGTCAAGCAATTCATCCAGGTTGCTTTCCGGTAGCTGTCTTTTAGAATGAAGGAAGGTTAATACCCCAGCTTTCACAATGATGTTAAAAGGATCGTCGAACAGCCGTAAAAATGAAACCATAAAGTTGACTTCTGGTGAATGGCTCAGTAAAAGCGATTCTGAAGAGATCACATCGATGTCATTTTCTGCTAGAAACCTGGCAATTTCACTCGAATCACGGTTCCTGCGGCAAAGAATGGCTATATCCTTTAGTTGGAATTTATCAGATGTAACTTCTTTGATGATCTCAAGGATACGGGGAAATGTATTGTCTTTATAGCTTCTGCCTTCTTCGCCTTTCTCCAGGAACTCAAGGGAAATATATCCTCCCGTATTTTCACTCTTATACTTCTGCTCAAGATGCTTATAGACAAGTTGGTTGGATTCACTCATCAGGGATCGGAGATGGGCGAAGAAATGGTTGTTGAAATCGATGATTTCAGCCTTTGAACGGAAATTCGAATCCAGTTCCCTGATTTCGAACTGATCGCTCAATATTTTTTCGCGGGCAGACAGTACCGGATTTCTTTTGCTTCCCGCGATTGACGGAAGCGAGGTCAACTGTCCGGCATCGCCGTTTCTCCAACGGTATATAGCTTGTTTCCCGTCGCCTACAACCATATTAAAATACCCGTACGCCAGCGAATTCTCGATCAATGGCAGGAGATTCTGCCATTGAAGAACGGAAGTATCCTGGAACTCATCGATCATGAGATGATGATATTTTTCACCAAGACGCTCGTAAATGAATGGCACCGGTTCATTCATTATGAAGGCCGAGATCCTTTTATTGAATTCCGAAATATGAACGATGTTATTTTGTTTCTTAAAATCGTCAAGGATCTTTTCGATCTCATTAAGCAGGGTGAGCGGAAAAATTGTCTTAGTCAGGTTTTTCAGCAGGTAATAATGTGATTTACCGGTTTCTGAATATTGTAAGATCCGGTCGTAAAGGATTTTCAATTCTCCCTTTATCATGTTAATGTTCCTGATCTCTTCAACAGAAGCTTTGGAACTGGTCCAGATGTCTTTTTCAATGGTATCCCTTACCCTTGAATTCGGTTCAAGATTATTGTAAACATCTTTCGCCAGGTTCGTAAAATACTTGCTGATACCCTGGTTCCCGTAATAAAATGCAGTGTCCGGAATATTTTTATTATGGATCAGATCAACAGCATCCTTGCATATCAACCTGATCCTGCTCTCAAACGATCCGATTTGGCTATAGATAGCTGCGGCGATCCTGTTAAAATCCTTCAGGGAAAGGTTCTTCAGCTTATCAAGGTGCTGACTTGCTTCTTCGCCGAGCAGGACTTTCGTAAAGTCCATTAACTGGAGATCAATATTCCAGCTTCTCTCCTCGTCCATCCTCGTTTCAAGAAACCTCACCAAAAGGTCTGTCAGTGCGGCATCCTCACCCACTCTATCCAACAGAAGGTCGATGGCCGTTTGAAAAAGCTCATCGCTATCGATTTCCACATTAAAATTCAGGGGAAGACCGAAGTCGCGGGCAAAAGTACGGATAATCCTGTGAGAAAAGCTGTCGATCGTGCAAATGGCAAAATCCGAATAATTGTGAAGTATCATTTCAAGAGCGATGACAGCTTTCGCGGAAATAGTGATCTCATCAAGGCCGGTCTCTTTGACCAAAACAGGGATCAGTTGTTCCGTCACTTTTTTTTGGCGTTCGTCACCGTTTTTTGACAGCTCACCCAGGTTACTCAATACTCTTTCCTTCATCTCATTTGCCACTTTATTGGTAAATGTGATGGCAAGAATATGTCTGAATTTATCAGGTTCGGGTAAGATCAGTTTCAGATATTCCTTCACCAGCGAGAAGGTCTTGCCTGAACCGGCGGAGGACTTGTAAACGGTAAAGGTCATCTCTGATGAGATTGAAGGATGAGTTTTCCCCGGTATCCGGTTTGCCCGTCATATAATTGCAAGATGTAAAGTCCGGAAGGCAGGTCTGACAGGTTGATTTCCAGCGCCCCTGGAGATGACGTATCGATCACAATTTCCTTCCTGAGGGTTCCCTGGGCAGTTAACACCCGGAGTCTCACGGGATATTTTGGTTTTGACAATTGCAGGTGACACATTCCGTCTGTCGGGTTTGGGAATAGTCTTAGGGATCCGTGGTTTTTTTCTTCAATACCTGGGGCATATTTAATTGTGACGAGTCTGGAACCGAAACCGGCATTGTTTACGGCATCGATCACGACGACAGAATACCTTGTAGTGGAATCAACGGTGACAGTGATAGACGGAGTAAGTGCAAGGTTCGACCAGATATAGGAATAGGGAGGTGTTCCGCCATTGGCATCCGCTGTGATCGTGATTGACGTGCCTTTTAACACCGTTGTGTCGGGACCTAAGGTGACATTCACCGGTCGAATTGGCTGCCTGAAAAAATCACGGTAAATAGCCGTTGAAACAGGTCCTTCCTGGTTAATTTGCAGTACCGGGATCCCTTTTCCTTTTGCAAGCCATTTATATTGTGTAATATCACGGATGACCGGTATACCCATTCCAAGGGTATCAAAATAAATGCTATCCACCTGGACCAGGTGCGATTTTACCCGGATGGCCTGATAGGTTCCCCATGGTGTTATGACCGTTCCCCAGCCATCCACCGTATTAGTCCGGACACGTGAGGTATAATAGGATGCCAGTCCCTGAAAACTTATACTGGCAGAAGAATTGGAACTCCAGTTACTTCCGATTGTCAGCGGAAAGGTATAATACTCATCCGGATGATCATATTTTGCTATACCGGGAATAGCTAATCCTGAAAGGTTGAGAGTGAAGGCGAATCCAAGATCGTCAAAAAAGTCTGTTGCTTTCTCATAGAAAGTATATGGAGTAGCACTTGGCAGGCCCGGAAAGGAAGGAACTCCGCCGGGGGATGCAAGATTTGCATTGTTGAAGAAAAATTGAAATACAACAGGCGTGCTTTGCTTTGTGACAAATGAATCCAACTGTTGGTTCATTGCAAAAAGTGCAGAAAAATCCCATGTTGTATCCATACCCGTTTTTGTGTAATCTCCGGGAATAATGGTTGAAATGCTTACCCTCAACGTGTCTCCCGGATTCGGCATATCGGTCTGATCAATCGTGATCTGGGTTAAACCCCTGAGGCCCCCTAAGATCAAAGCCAGTGAAACGAATACTCTTTTCATGGTAAATGGCTATTACTTTTGTTGCCCTTTCTTCCTTTCACTGCTCTTAAACAAATTCCCGAAATTATTAAAATCACGCTGGAATGATATTCCCAATCCCTGTGTGTAAGGGGCATTATTCGTTAATAAATCGATCGTGTTGGTACGGTTGAATGCTTTTATACGTAATCTTCCATTCTTTGTCAGGAGGTATTCAATGTTGATATCTCCGACGATTGTACTGACTTGCTGGGAATTAGTACCCGTGTTCTGTGCAGTATAGGAATTCACTCCAAAAAGACCATCCACAAGCAATCGGTCGCTGAATAAAGATGTAGAGACTGCCACATCCATTATCTGGGGAACACTACTTCCATTGCTTCGCTGGTAGTTGATCCCCAGGTTGACATTTTTTGAGATCTTCGAAAGCATGCTGTTCACCTGGCCCGATAATATTGATAAAGAGGTGGATCCTACATCAATACTGGCTGTATTAATACCCTGCACGGATTTGAATTGATTCAGTACCAAAACATTCAACACCTGTTGGGTCATTTCAGTCTGGTTGGAGGTGTCAATGGCACTATAGACAATGGATTTAACATCCTCAGCCGCGTTGGGCAGGTTCAATCCAAAGGTAATATCCGGGTTCGACAGTTTACCGTTTAACCGGATGATACATTCTACAGGGATTCGTAAAGAAGTTTTGTCCACATCCGTTGTCAGTCCCTGAAGAGAGACCCTTGTCTTGTAAACTGCGCTCAGGGTTATTTCGGCATCGGCAGGATCGCCTGACCACCTTATAGTTCCCCCCCCCTCAATGGAAAATGTCAGCCTCATATAATTTTTTAACTGGACAAGAAAAGAGCCTTTTTGTATAGTATAAGTTCCTGAAAGTGCAAAGCTGGTTGTGGGTGTAAGGTTCATGATGAGATTACCTGTTCCCGATGCTTTAATATTGCCTAAATTATCGGGAAAAAAAACTTCGACGATAGCATTGGGATTGACCAGCATGGAAAGGTACAAGGAAAGTCCGCTTTGTGGGATCTTTGTCCATCTTCCCTTGCCGGTAATGGAATCCTTTTCCGGCGTTTCGAATATAATATAATCATTCTGACTGATATCAGCTGTTGAAGATATAGGAATGAATACATGTGTTGTATTTCCGCTTTTTACTTTAACATTGATGGTAATATTATCGATCGGGCCGGTGATCTTAACATTACCTGTCCCCCGTGCATTCCCATAAAAGATGTTATTCTGGGCAAAACTGTTCCGGAAAGCTGAAAAATCGTCAAATTCAAGATTGAGATCGAGCCGTACATTTCTGAAATGATCATGCAGGACTTTCCCGCTTAGAAAAGCTTTGTTCCCTAATGAATCAAACACAGTGATACGGTTAAACCCGAAATAATTTGAATCGATCGTAACTACATCTGCCAGGGAGTAAGGAACATTCAGATAGTTGATCTTAAACTCCGTACGCATGAGATTCAGTTTCCCTGTCATCACAGGTTTAGAAAGGGCACCCCTGATCTTTAAATCCCCGGAAACAAGTCCGCTGACCCCCGACATGAAACTGGAGACAAATGGAGCTATCATTTTAAGATTCAGATTTTTCAGGTTTACATCAAAATCAAGATGTGGGTTGGTCTCTGTAAGGTAAACACTCCCTTTTAATAAAAATGGAGTACTCACGCCAATATTACCGGTGTATAATATTTGTGATTTAACATCAAAACGCTTAGCCCCGCTTTCGTAATCTACAGCAAAAGTGGCATCTCCGAGTGACTCACCGTTGAACTTGAATTTGTCGATCCGCAAATCCGACAGGACTGTAAAAGCATCATAGATATTGATTAATTTTAATTCCCCGCTGAGTATCCCATCGAAGTTGACCTGTTGACTTCCTAACAGTTCATCGGCATCCGAAATATCGACCTTGTTGAATGATACAAAAAGGGTATCGCGTTTATTATGAGCTATTGTGCCATTAAACTTTAAAGATTGGTCCCCCGCAAGAAACTCCAGATTATTAATGGAAATCGAAGAGGTATCAATAACGATATCATTGCTTTCCGCAATTGTCCAGTATTTACGGTCAAAATAAACATTTAATTTTTTGATTTTAATTTCTATGGCAGGACTGTTCCCCATGTTCATAAAACCATTTAATTCGCTGTGACTATGAGGATCGAACCAGGTCAGCTTGTACATGACACTGTCCTGTCTGAGCTCAGAAGCCAGTTGTACTGAATCGATCGAAATAAGCAACGAATCCTTGTTATGACGTTGACGGAAATCAAGTTTCCTGCAACCTGTCCGGATAATAAGGTTATTCGTCCGGTTCGTGGCTTTAAGGAACCAATCGGAAAAATGCATGCCGTACACGATGAGCTCGGGCGAGCTTCCTGTCACGGTAATCATGCCGGGGTCATCGCTAAAAAAGCCCTCTAACCTGGTATCAGGACAAATTTGCAGGAATGGTGCAAAAACTTTCGTGATATCATCCGTTTTTTTCAATGTGACCTTGAATTTTACAAACTGCCCTGTAGGAAGTTGATGACTGATAAGGGAATCATGCATTTTAAAGGATGCGAGATAGTTCTGGATGAAGGTTACCAGGGAAGGGACCATGTTTTTAAAACTGAATTCTCCCGTGAATTCAGCGTCTGCAAAATCAGAATTGAGCCTGTAGGATTTATTGTTGTCTTTATCTTTCAGTGACAGGAATGCAAAATGATCCATTTTAATTGTATCTTTCCCCTCGATATACCTCGTCTTATCAAGGTTTATCGCACCTTCGACATTATCGATGTTATTCCCCGTAAAATTAACCTTGATGTTGGTGGTAAGAGAAAGCGTCGAGTCCCTTTTCAGGAGTTGCAATGCGAAAAGGTTGGCATAGTGGATCGAAGAAGCAAAATCGAAGGATGGTAATGAATCCCCAAAGTCAACCAGGCCCTTAAAATCCATCAGGAGGTTGGGATCTTTGCTTCCAAGCAAACCGTTAAACTTTTTATCCTGAAGTGTCCCCTTGATATCAATATTCCTATAAGTATAATTATTGATCCCGACAGAATCGATGTGGACATTCATCGAAAGGTCTGCCTCATTGAGGTTTAATCCATTCCCATTGATATCGGCACGCAAGGATATCTTCCCAAGAGTGGCCATCGAATTGAAAAGATTGCCCAAATGTAAATCAGAAACATCCACTTGTCCTTTATAGGATATGGGCTCGTGTTTGTGCGCCCTTTTCAATGAAAGATCGGTTGTTACTGTTCCGATTTCTGTTGATAGCTTCGCATTCGTAACAAAGTCATTATAGAACCCGGTAAAATTCCCCTTCAGACTGCAGATTCCGGTCTTCTCCAGGAAATCGGGGACAACCAGATTACCTGCATCGCCTGGAAGCATAAAAGAATCTATATCCTTTTCGGTGGTGATTAAAGATTTTATATTAAGATCTACAAACGTCTCTTCAACATTAGGTAGTCCGGTGGCACCAATATTTCCCCAAAACTTAGTATTTGTCCCGAATGCAATCCTGAAATTCTTTGCATGAAAATTAGCTACCGATCCTTTTAGTTCGCCAGAAATCCGGAATTTGTCTTTCATCGGGTACAAAATCGGGGCAAAAGCTCCCAGATCCTGCAAGTCAAAATCCGATGGCGAAATATCGGCTTTGATTTTAATTTTATTTAAAAAATCCGAATAATCGTTCCATTCTTTATAAAGAAAATCGAAACTCAGATCGAGGTTGGAGTGGTTGGTTACAAGTTTGAGATGATGGGCTTTTAAAAATGCAGGACTTACATGGAACTCTCCGCTCATGGAATGAATGGCAAAGCCTGATCGTTCGACGGCCGATAAATGTTTAATAGTGGCATTGATAGTGTCGCCATCCGGCACGAAATCAGTGATGAGCAGGTTGATATGATTAACGTCGATATTGGCATAATCCATCCCTGTATCCACTTTCGGTTGATTCTCATCCTGATAATGAAACCTGGTGTCTTCCAACTCAACCTTGGAGAAAGAAATATGCCAGGGATTGGATGTGGTAGCAGTTTTCTTAATTGTATCTTTTGAAGCGAAATAATCCAGAAGGAACCGCAGGTTTAAAAGGCTGTCGTTTTTATGTATGATCAGCTGAATAACTCCTTTATCAATAAATATTTTTTCAATGTTAAGATGGCGGTTCGTAAGTTGAATTTTTCCCGGAACTAATCCTAAACGATGGATTGAAATCATATCATCATGATTCCTGTCCTTGATTATAACATCCTTGATCAGCAGCCCTTTAGTCAATGAAAGATCAAAACCGCCTACTTTGATGTCTGTTTTTGTCTGCCTGGAAAGATAATCGGAGGCCATCCGGGCGGTGAAGGTCTGAAATGACGGGTTCCGGATAATTAGAGTGATGGTGGCGATAAAGGAGAGAACCGCCACCAGGAGATACAGGATTATTTTCGCTGTCTTTTTTATGGTAATTTTGTATTTTAATTGTAATTACGGTTAATTCTGATCACTATGCCGGTATATATCATAGGAATCGAATCTTCCTGCGACGATACTTCGGCTGCTGTCATTGAAAATGATCGCATCCTTTCCAACATTACTGCTAACCAGGAGGTTCACAAACTTTATGGTGGTGTAGTTCCTGAATTGGCTTCACGCGCACATCAGCAAAACATCATTCCAGTGATCGATGCGGCTGTTAAAAAAGCAAATATACATAAAAATCAACTTTCTGCCGTCGCCTTCACGCAGGGGCCTGGCTTGCTCGGATCGTTGCTGGTAGGTACATCGTTTGCCAAGGCATTGGCTTTAGGATTGGACATTCCCCTGATTGAAGTGGATCATTTACAGGCACATATACTTGCCCATTTTATCAGGGATGACGACAGGCAAAAACCGCCTCCTGAATTCCCCTTTTTATGCCTGACCGTTTCAGGAGGCCATACGCAAATCGTGCTTGTCAAAGATCATTTCAGTATGGAAGTGATCGGGCAAACTATCGATGATGCTGCCGGTGAAACATTTGACAAGGCCGCCAAGATCATGGGACTACCCTATCCCGGGGGACCGGTGATCGATGCGTTTGCAAAAGACGGAAATCCCGGCGCTTTCCGGTTTGCAAAACCGGATATTCCCGGACTGGATTTCAGTTTCAGCGGTCTCAAGACTTCCATCCTTTATTTCCTTCGTGACAAGCTCAGGGAAGATCATGATTTTATTGAAAAGAATAAAGCTGACCTGTGTGCCTCCATACAGGCTACCATCATCTCTGTATTAATGAACAAACTCAGGGATGCCGCACAACAAACCGGTATAACAGAGATTGCCATTGCCGGCGGGGTTTCTGCAAATTCTCTTTTTCGCCATGAACTGTTGGCTGCCCAGAAAACAATGAAATGGAATGTATTTATCCCCAAGTTGGCTTATTCTACTGATAATGCGGCTATGATCGCGATTACGGGATATTTTAAATTCCTGAAAAAGGATTTTGCGGATCAGTCGTCAGCGCCGTATGCAAGATCAGTTATTTAATATTTTATTTGAATATCGAACATTAATTAACCAACTATGAAGTCTACTGCGGTAAACTTTGTTGACCTTTTATTAGAATCAAACTTCATTGTTCAGTTCAAAATTCAGAAATTGTTACTTAATGTTCGATATTCAACTTATACTCTAGCAATCAGGATGGAATAAGTTCCTCAGCCTTCTCCAGCGCTTCATGCCCTTCACTGACGGAAAACCAGATCAGTCCTGCAGCGCCGATCACATCAGCATAGGCAAAACCGGTAAGTTCATAAATCAGGCTTGCAGCCAATAACACAATTGACATGTAAATGCAAACTTTGGTACAGTTTGCGTCCGCAATGACCGGTGCTGAATCCATTTTTTTTCCCACCCTGAATTTGGAGATCGCAAGCCAAAACATTACCACTATTGAAACAATGGCAATGACGATTCCCCAGAAAGTTGTAACCGGCTTATGGTGCTTAACTACACTGATAATTCCTCCCGCGAATAATCCCAATGATAATCCGTAAAAACTCCAACCCGTGATTTTTAATGCGGTTACTTCGGATCTGTTCACGGAATTTTCAGGATTCTTCCTTATTCTCACGACCATCTGAAGAATACCCAATCCTGAAATGACTTCGATAAAACTATCAATTCCGAATCCAAAAAGGGAAAGGGTTTCGTCTTTATAACCAAAGTACATTGAAACCAATCCCTCCACTATATTATATCCGATCGTGAACAGGCTCAAAAATAAAACCTGCCTGTAAAGTTTCTTCATTGGTCATAATCTTTAAATGATTATTGACTACGCAAGCGTCACAGACGCGCGCGAGCTAAGTATTTGTCCGCTTGTCCGCCTGTCCGCAAAATGTTACTACGCACGCGTTCGGAAACGCGCGCGAGTTGGGCACTTGGAATCTAGCATTTATCACGCACGCGCTACAAGCGCGCGCGAGCTAAGTGAGGGAATTTCAGTTGCTTTGAAGAACTTCAAACTTTTCGTCGCCGGCTGAGGTTATATAACGTCTGAAACGGTTATAGTGAAAATAGTCCACCGGATCTTCTCCCTGCGGCATATGGTAAGCAATATATTGATTCATAAAGAAGTCGAACAGGTAACTTGCATTCTTCTTTCCGGCATAGGATGCCAGTTCATATACGTCATTGATATTCAGTGAATCAATTTTATATTTATACCTCACTTCATACGTAAAAGGATCGACGAAAAACCTTCCGTTAAAACCATCCGACCCGCTGAAAGAGGAATAAAGTACTGATTTGACTGGTTTTACGGCATTGAGCTTGCTCAGTTCAAACCAGCAAGAAAGATCCACTGCATTCAATCCAAACTTCTTGTAATAGACTGAGTCATCGATGGACTCAGAATCTTCGAATGGGAGCTTATATTCATCCATCTGGATCTGTGCAACATTCAGGACATAGGCTTGCGGTTTCTGCAACAAAACGGAATCAATGGAAGCATCGACATAAACCTTAAAACCAAGTTTACGCAGTTCATCGATAAAATTATTGATATAATTGTCGAGAAACAAGGAGTCATTGACAAATTGAATATACCGGCTGTGTGCATATAAAGCCGAGTCCTGCATCGCATTTGAAAGTTTGTCAAACCCGGGGATCTCCTCCCCTTTATGGTTATACTTATAAACCATCTCAGGTGTAAACAACTGGATATCGATCTCGGGAAGTTTTTTCAGGAAACCGCTTGCCAACTGATTTTCTATTGTACATGAGGTAAGAAGCAGCAGGAATAACAGACCGGAAATCAACCGCCGATAATTTATGACTGTACGGATCAAAGTATATATTTTTTAATAGGATTAAAACTTACTTTTTCGTTTTTTATTATTCTTTCCCGAGAAGTTTTACCCCAAATGATCTGCCGAATGCAATGCACTTCTCCAGGTCTTCTTTATGCGGGGTGAATTTAACGTCCAACGTTTCTTTCATCACATTTAATTTCAGGTTGGCCAGGGCTGAAGTGATGAGCCTGGTTCCTTCTCCACTCCAGCCGTGTGAACCAAAAGCTCCGGCCAGTTTGCCCCTGTCGCGGATGGGATTAATCACCGAAAAAACCTGGTAGACCGGTAAGAGTATATTCTGGTTAAAAGTAGGACAGCCAAGAATGAGTGCCGAGGAACGGATAATCTTTTTCTCAATCTCTCCCAAGGTTATTTTCTCAATATCGCATAAATCCACTTCCAGTTCGCCTGCCTGGTGTAACCCCTCGGCAATCTTTTCAGCAATAATGCCTGTATTCTTATAAGCCGATACATAAGCGATCAGAACCGTATTGGGCTTAGGGTTTTGTAATGCTTCCATGGCATATTTCTCCGACAGATCAACATATTTTTGCCAGTTTTTCCTGAGCAACGGTCCGTGTCCGGTACAGATCGCCTGGATTTTCAACGGCCGGATCTTCCCGATGGCCTGGATCATGAATTTACTGAATGGGCTCATGATCACATCGAAATAATATTTAAAAGCTTCGTCAAAATCTCCTGAAAGATCATCGAATACCCGTTCGTCACAATAATGTTCGCCGAAAGCATCGCAGGTAAATAATAACCCATCTTCCCGGAGCCAGGTAAACATGGAATCAGGCCAGTGAAGATTCGGGGCGCTGATGAATTGTAACGTCTTGTCTCCCAGATCGAGCGTCTGGCCATCTTTTGCAATGATGTGTTTGAATTCAAAACCAAGCAGATATTCCAGGTTCCGGATGCCGGTACCGGTGGCAACAACTGTTGCATTTTTTGCCATTCCTAAAAGGTTTGCAAGACATCCAGAATGATCCGGTTCGGTGTGATCCAGGATTATATATTCAATTTCTTCAGGATTGACAACCTTTTTCAGCTTTTTCAGCCAAATCTCCCAAAACTTTTCTTTGACGGTTTCAACAAGGGTTTTCTTTCCGGCATTGATAAAGTAGGAATTGTAAGTTGTCCCATTTTGGGTTTCCATAACAATATCAAACGTGATGAGGTCAGGGTCAAGCACCCCGACCCAGGTAACATCTTTCGTAACACTATGAATTTTATTATCGTTCATTGTTCATTGTTCATTATTCATTGCTTAAAGCGGCAATTCCATTTGGATCGTTCCTTTTCCTTCATCGAGATCGTCCGGTTCAGCAGGTTTGGTATGTTTTTTAGATTTTGGTTTCTTATCCACGATCACCTGGGGTTCCTGATGTTTTTCCTTTTCCTGTATTGATTTTTCTTCAATAATCTCATGAAAAGGAGCGGGTTCTTCTTCAATTAAATTCTCTATCAGGCTGATTTTCCTGACTGGATGAATCGTCAACCTTTTTCCTTTTGCCTTTAACCCTTTTACTCCGATAAATTCACTGGCCACGATCTCTTCCTGCTCCGTACCCCGGATCTTTTGCTTCATATCGAATTGAACCTGGACTCTCGGGAAATTCTCGGCCGTAAAAAGGATCAGCTTGTTTTTATCTTCATCACCGATAAAATCCACTTTCCGGTCAGACGGTTCGACCTTGAAGCGTTTCAGATAGAAGAATTTAGATCCATTTTCCTGGTAAACGGCCGTATAAATTTGTTCCGGGTCGTATTTCCTGATCATGATCATGTCTTCTTCAAAATGTGTTGCAAGATCAAAAGCCGTCAACTTACAATAACCCGACTGCATGAAAGCAATAATCTTATCGGCCCCGGAAAAATCACCGAGAAGGATGCCACGTTCATCTGTATTCAGTCGTTTAACGGTATCATCATACCATATTTTTCGTGATCCGAGTGTAGATATCCCCTCTTGGCGCTGCTCAATCTTCTTTATGGCATATTTTGTAAGGTTCACTCCAATAGAACTCTTTCCCTTAATGCCGAGAGAGGAAAATTCAAAATCAAAGGAAAGTTTTCTCACCCGGGGTTTTGGTCTGAGATCTACGTGCACTACTTCCGCTTCTCCATTCGGATTGGCCGTAAAATAAAGAACTTTGGAATCAGGTGTACCCCTGGTGATCGGATATTCTTTATCCCGCATCACTCCTACTACGCTGAAACGCTTCACAAAATTCTTCCCATTCTTGCCATCGCGATAGATCATATTGTAAACAGTCCGGTCATCATTCTTTTGAAAGACCCCGATATGGATGATCCCCTGCCCGATGAAGACCTTTTCCGCTACTTTCACGATGGTCAATGTCCCGTTCTCACGGAAAACAATAATATCGTCGATGTCGGAACAGTCGCAGACATATTCATCCTTACGAAGTCCGGTACCCGCAAAACCTTCTTCACGGTTCACGTATAGTTTTTGTGTGGCGGCGGCGACCTTCACTGCTTCAATGACATCAAAATTGCGGAGTTCTGTTTTTCTTTCCCTGCCTTTCCCGTATTTCTTCCTGATTTGCCGGAAATATTCTATGGCAAAGTCGACAAGATGCGCGAGATGGTTTTCCACTTCTTCAATATCTGTTTTACTTTTCCTGATCGCATCATCCGTTTTGGCGGAATTATACTTCGATATCCGTTCGATCGGTATCTTTCGTAAACGATGGATATCTTCCTCATTGACAGGGCGGACAATGAGGTTCGTATAGGGTTTAAACCCTTTCAGTATGGCTTTGTCAATATCTTCATCGGTCCTGCACTTTTTGATGTCTTCATAGATCTCTTTTTCAATAAATATCTTTTCCAGGGTGGAGAAGTGGAGTTGTTCTTTCAGTTCATCCAAACTGATCCCGAGCTCCTGTCTAAGCAGATCTACGGTTTTTGAGGTGGAAATCTTCAGGATATCGGTAGCCCCCAGAAAGTTGGGTTTTCCGGCTTCGATCACGCAGGTGTTCGGGGAAATGGAAATCTCACAATCGGTGAAAGCAAAAAGTGCATCGATGGTCTGATCCGGTGAAACCCCGGGAGCAAGGTGCACTTGTATTTCCACATCCCGGGCCGTATTATCATCGATCTTTCGGATCCTGATCTTGCCTTTATCATTGGCTGCAATGATGGAATCGATAATGGATCCGGTGGTTGTTCCGAATGGGATTTCGGTGATGAGGAGGGTTTTCTTGTCAAACTGGCTGATCCTGGCTCTGATCCTGACCCGTCCGCCCCTGATACCATCGTTATATTTTGAGACATCTGCCAGACCGCCCGTCAGGAAATCAGGAAATAGTTCAAACTCTTTCCCTTGTAATATACGGATGGAAGCATCGATGAGCTCAAGAAAATTGTGTGGAAGTATTTTAGAAGCAAGGCCAACAGCAATTCCTTCACCACCCTGTGCCAGCAATAAAGGAAATTTAGCAGGTAGGGTAACGGGTTCCTTGTTACGGCCATCATAAGAAGCTTTCCAAACGGTTGTCTTGGCATTAAACAGGACCTCCAGTGCAAATTTCGATAACCTCGCTTCGATATAACGGGGTGCGGCAGCGCTGTCACCGGTAAGGATATTGCCCCAATTTCCCTGCGCATCGATGAGCAGATCTTTCTGGCCCAATTGAACGAGTGCATCTCCTATGGACGCATCGCCGTGAGGATGGTATTTCATTGTATGCCCGATGATGTTGGCAACTTTGTTGTACCGGCCATCATCGAGCTCTTTCATGGCATGCAGGATCCGTCGCTGAACGGGTTTAAGCCCATCCATCACTTCCGGGACCGCACGTTCCAGGATCACATAAGAAGCATAATCCAGGAACCAGTTCTGGTACATATCGGAAAGATGGATAGCCTCCGCAAGTGTGCCGGACTCAAGCTCAGTTTGCTCACCATTGGTGACAATGCCTGTATTTTCATCATCTTCCATCAAAGGGAGTTAAAAAATAATCTTCTGCGACAAATTCTATTATAATTAACAGTGACCCCGGCGGGATTCAAACTTGCTCCCAAACGGGCAGTAAAATCAACTGTTTTGAAACATTATCCTGCCCAGGTGTCAGTACAGGTGTCAAAACACCTTTTTCGTCCTTTGGGCTTCGTTCTTCAAATTTAATCTTATTTCTTAATAAAAACTTTGCAAAGGAAAGAAATTTTAGCTTCTTATCAAAAGGTTCAGGGTTTTCGGGGATTCATGGCACGAATCCTGGATAGTAAATTTAAAAGGCAACAATATAAGAACTGAACTCACAACCAAAAGGATGAATTCATATACTCAACCTGATTTATGCATAGGTGTTAAAATAACCCCCTTGCTTCTTGTCTTTCTCCTTCTTTTTCGTTTGACTGGTTTTTTTATGCCAGCCAACTGTGATGATTCTTTTTTCTTAAGAAAATCTCGTTCGGTTTCACTCATTACTAACTGTTGAACGCCGGGCTGGTTTTTCTTTATCCTTTTCTTGCCCTTGTCTCTTCTTCTCCGACGCTTCTTAACAACAGGTTCTACATTTGGAGATATCGGTTTTTTAAGAGATCTGGGTTTCCTTTCACGACGCACAGGCCCTTTTTCAATCGGTTCAGCAATTATTATAGTTTCAGGAGCATCGATCTTTCTCAGAATATTTTTAATGTTTTCCACATATTCTTCTGCTTCTTTCAGTTCAACCTGATATAGCTGACGAATGAATTCAAGTTCTTTTTCTGAAAATGATACTGTTCTCATGAAACTATTTTTTTGGATAACAAATCAAACAGAAATCTCGATCCCGGCACGAAGGATTTCTTTAATTACCGGATTTGTAGAAATAAATTCTTTTTCATCAAATGGATGAGGCTCAACTCGAGTAGCAAAGATAACAAGATTAAGAGACACATATCAAAAGGCTAAACAAATTGTTGACATAGCTGTAGGGGAAATCAGTGAATCAAGACCGGATGAAGGCAAAAATCCTGCTGCTGTTATATTAGGAAGATTAGGAAGATTAGGAAGATTGAAAAGTGGAAAGGCTAGGGCTGCAAAATTAAGTCCTGCAAGGCGCAAAGACATCGCAAGTTTAGCAGGGAAAAAAGATGAAGGAAGAAATAGAGTTAGGTTAAATATTTTGTTTTTAGAATAAGACTCTGGACATCTGGTTCAACTAATACGCTTAAACCAACACCTTCTTTTAATTTATTAAAGTAGTGTTCTTCTATAACCCCTTTGTAATCAACAGATTTCGAGTTGTACATGCGTTTAAACAACTCTATATCAATAGGATAAATGCTATTACAATCGACGTGGGAATCTTTCTTAAGTCCGTTTAATGAAGAATTTGGTATATGGACTAAAGTATCAAGATTATGGTTAAGGATTTCTATCCTTTTTAATCTCTTTTGCCATTTGGTAGTACAACAGACAAACAAAATTTGTTTATTGTTTATTTTACCAATAATAATATAGGCGACTATATACGAGTTAGAACTTGATTGATTTCGAATGGAAAGAAGTGGGGAATTTTTTTAGTTCTTGTCCTTTTTTGTTTTACCTGCCCTCCGCTTGGGCGGAGGGTTCCCCTCCGTAGCTATCTTCATAAGTTCTTCAAAGGATGTATTAACCATTAACGGAATGTCAGGTCGAAAATTCATCGATTCTCCCTTTTTCAATCAGAAAAAACCTCCAAAGGGTGACGCCTCTTCGACCGAATAGTCAGTAACTAGAGAACAATAATTCATATGGGAATTTAGTATGAGTTATATCGGAACACCGCTTGTTTTAATATATTTGATAAAGTCCTTTAATCGAATTAGGCTATCATCATAATCATTTTTTCTTAATTGCTCAAAGGTTTCGGGGTCTGTTATTCCCTCATATCTTGCTGTTCTTGAATACTGTTGGATATGATCATAGTTGTCCCACGCGGTGATAGTAATTTTATACCTTGCATTGGGTTCATATGGACAAACGTTTTTTCTTATTTCCCGATGTGTTTCTCCAAAATCATGCCTTCTATTAGCCCCCAATGCTTTTAGATAATGTATTGAAATATAAAATACAGCAGTAATTTTCCAATCGAAAAAAATATCAGGAAATTCATCACAAATACACTTATGAAACTTTTTATTATGTTCAGCTTGATCAAGAAAACGTTTCATGGTTTTTATTCAAGTTTTAGTTTCTCTTGAATAAAAATCTTCTGAATCAACTTGGAGGGAACAAATTGAAAATATACCGGGAATTTTTCTGATACTTCGGTTGAATCATAAGCATTAAAAAAACCAAACACTTTTGTTCTATTTTCCGGGGTATCATTTTTCAAAACGATACAATAATGAAGATCTTGGTTTGGTGTTTTAGTCCGATATACAGATTCAACAACGGAATTATTCCTAATAAAAAAGTTTTTAACAATAACATCAATGATGTTCTTTATATTCCCATCTATATCTAAAGAAATAGAATAAGCTTGTTTAAGTGGATTTGCTAACGTGGCTTCAATTGCTTCTGTTAACTTTGTTTTTTCGCCAACTTTATAAAGTTTATAACTCCTATCAATCTCGTCAAGTATTTTTGAAAATTCTTCTTGAAGTTGAAATAATGTCCCTTTAACACTTGGGTTCTCGACTGATTCTTTTTGTTTTATTTTGGTTGCCACGATATAATTCAATACAGGTTATAATATTTAACGACAGGTATTAGATAATGTTACAAATTTTATCTCGGTTTACGGTAACGCTATAAGTGTATATATAATGCTCTATTTAGTCGAATATTATTAAAAATCTTGTTTTTAATGATTAGAAGTAAACAATACCATTACAGAAATTCGTATCGAAATTACAGCTTTTTACTTCAAATGCCAACAGTATTTTTATTTAAAACAAATAAATTAGAGTTTTATACTACATTATGACCATTATCTCGTATTTTTGTTTATTATAAATGAGCAAAAAGTATGCCGATTTGAGATGTAAAAATAATGATGGTGATCTGACTTTCTTTAAACAGTTCTTTAATCTTTCCATGATCAGTTAGGATTTTGTTTTGTCCTAACTGATATATAGTTACCATAATATAATTGTGCAGTTCTTTGGTATTTGGCAACTGTTTGTTGGTAAAATAGAACACCTTGCCGGCCTGAAATAGACTTGAAAAAAGATAATCAGTAGGAATTTCCATCATAGACCATTACCAAAACTTAGAAGAGAATTTTCAATAAAAATATCTTTTGCAACTTCAAGTTGATCTTGGTCTTGGTTAAATAAGGAGTGTTTGTTAATAGATGGTTTTTCAAAAAAATCAATATAATCCATCGGGAATGCGCCAGATGGGTCTTGTTTAATAGACTCTTCAAATCTTTTCCATTCTGGATAATCATGAGAAAACTTAGAAAGTTTATATTTATGATTTCCGCCAAAATTTGAATGAATCTTTTCTAAAACCATTAAATCTGTTTTAGAAAATACAGTTTTATCTACCTTTCCCTTGGATTTAATTTTGTAATCCGACCCGGCGGGACTGATGAATTTATCCCTATACTTTATTCTTCCCTTTGGAATAAAATCATTATCTTCTTTCATTAAGTCTTTTGTGTTTGATGGAATCGGCCCTAATTCCATTGCATAATACTGATCTCCTATAATAGGTCGGCCAAACTCTCTCAAGTAGTATCTGTCAGAGAGCCAAATTAATTTTATAACCTTCAGTTTATTAATTGCCCCGCCATTTTTGATAGCAAAGTAATTAATAACCTGAATGGCTTTTTTATAATTGAATGAAAACATGGAAAACCTATAACTCCTTCTACAACTTCATAGACAATAAAATGGCAATAATTATGCCACCGACATACAATAACCATAACGATACAGAACGGGTGAATTACAGGATTTGTGCAAAGTACGGAAGATTTGTTAGAAGTGTAGTGTTATTTAATGTTAACTTTTTAAAACTTACAAAAGATGCTCAGTAATCCTGAATTCTTTCTCTACAATCTGCCTTATATAGTTTTATTTTTACTTTTACTGGTCTGTTCAATATCCTTTGAAGAATGTAATTCAAAATCGGGGAAGATGATGGAAGTGCTTGTATTAAATGATATTGATCCGGGGAAGATCCGGAAACAATTTGATAAAACACTTGAAGAGCTTGCAAACGGTGAATTTGCCCGTGCAGAGGTTAAGAAGATGACCGATACCGGCTATTACCGGGCAAAACTGGATTATTCGAACCGCCTGTTGTTCAGGTTAGGATATTATAATGGTCAGACATGTTTGTTGATACTTGAGATTATTTTTAACCATGAATATGATAAATCACGGTTTTTACGGGGCGCCCAGATCGATGAATCAAAACTGGTATCCTTGAACAGTTCTCAGGATGTGCCGGCCGGTGAATATATACCATTGACCTATCTGAACAACCGTTATCCTCATTTTCATTTGCTCGATAAAGTGTTATCATTTGATGATCATCAGGAAGAAATATTGTCCTTGCCTTTGCCACAGATTGTCATAGGTTCTGCCGGAAGCGGGAAATCGGTGCTGACCCTTGAAAAAATCAAATACCTGTCAGGTAAGGTTCTTTATATCACACTTTCATCCTACCTTGCTGAATATGCCTCCCGTCTGTTTTATTCGAACAATTATGAAAATGAAGGTATCGAAATTGATTTTCTTTCCTATAAAGAGTTCCTGGAGACCATCCGCATACCAGACAGGAAAGAACTTGACTTCAGAACCTTTGAGAAATGGTTTGTCGGGTATAAACAGGCAACCCGGTTGAAAGATGCCCATAAAACTTTT
>CAIYUC010000225.1 GCA_903929315.1 uncultured Bacteroidales bacterium | reverse complement strand
GTACATTGCAAATACTTGCAACAACATCGGACATATCTATGAAAATCAAGGCAATTATCCCGAAGCATTAAAATATCAACTCACTGCTATAAAGATTCAGGACGAAATCGGTGAAAAAAAGGACCTTATATATTCATATATAAATTTAGGAAATATTAATATAGCTCAAGGCAGTTATCCCGAAGCTTTGAATAATTATTTCGCTTCATTAAAAATATCAGAAGAAATAGGGGATAAATATGGCATCTCTATTTCTTACTCCAAAATCGGAGTTATTTATGGAGATCAAGGCAATTATCCCGAAGCTTTCAGGAATCTATTCTCTTCATTAAAAATTGCAGAAGAAACCGGGGATAAACAGGGCATCGCTTTGTCTTACAACAACATCGGAGTTGTTTATCAGGATCAAGGCAATTATCCCGAAGCTTTGAAGAATTATTTCGCTTCATTAAAAATCAGAGAAGAAACCGGGGATAAAGGGAACATCGCTATTATTTACAACGACATCGGAAAGGTTTATACAAAACAGAAAAAAAACAATGAGGCATCTCAATATTTGAATAAAGCTCTGTCACTGGCAAAAGAGATTGGCAACCTGAATGAAATTAATGTAAGCTATGAAGGATTGGCAATGTTAGACAGCGCACAGGGAACCTTTAAAAAGTCATTAACGCATTACAAAATGTACATCGCTACCCGGGATATTATGTTCAGCCAGGAGAATGCAAAGAAAATAATGCAATATGAGTTTGATAAAAAAGAAACACTGGCAAAAGCCGAACAGGAAAACAGGGATGCCCTGGCACTGAAAGAACTGCAAAAACAAAAACTCGTTCGCAACGGATTTATGGGTGGCTTTGCAGTGGTATTGCTTTTTGCAATAGTATTTTTTTCACAACGCAATAAAATCAAGAAAGGGAAAAAGCGCAGTGATGAATTGCTGCTCAATATACTTCCTTTTGAAGTAGCGGAAGAATTAAAACAAACCGGACACTGCCAGGCAAAAACATTCAGCATGGTTACGGTGATGTTTACTGATTTTAAGGACTTCACCAGTGTAAGCGAAAATGTCAGCGCTGAACTGCTGGTGGATGAGATTAATTTTTGCTTCAGCGCCTTTGACCAGATTGTTCAGAAATACAAGGTGGAAAAAATCAAGACAGTGGGCGATGCATACATCTGTGTCAGCGGTTTACCTGTGCTGAATTATACGCATGCATTTGACGTGGTGAGTGCAGCCATTGAAATAAGAAATTTCATACTCACACGTAAAAAAGAAAAAGAAGCCAGGGGGGAAATCCCTTTCGAACTACGGATAGGCATTCACACCGGCCCGGTAGTGGCGGGAATCGTAGGGGTGAAAAAATTCCAGTATGATATCTGGGGCGACACCGTCAATCTCGCAGCAAGAATGGAAAGCAGCGGCGAAGCGGGCCAGGTAAACATCAGCGGAACAACATATGCACTGGTGAAAGATAAATTCCATTGCACGCATCGCGGTAAAATTGTAGCGAAGCACAAAGGGGAGATTGATATGTATTTTGTGGAAGTTTCGAATCCTTCAGTTTCATAGTGAAAAAAGACTCACAGGGATCACCGGAATATTATGTCCCTTGAAATAATTCAGCGTCTTTTCATAGTCAGATGTAAATCCTGTAAGAAATCCGCCCCCTCCCGAACCGCATAGTTTTAAAGAAAATAAACCGTTATCCAGTCCTGCTGACCAGAAACCCCGCATATGATCCGGAATCATCGGGGATAAGTTATAAAATTGAAAATCTGATAACAATTGCAGGTTCTCCCGGAAACCTTCGAAATTGTTTTCAAGCAGATGCGATATACATGCATGGTTGAGTTCGCATAACTTCATCCCTGCATTTTCTTTTTCGCCTTGCGGTGAATATTGCTCCAGGAATAACCGGACCAGAGGAGCAGTGCCGGTTGATTGACCTGTATCAAGAAGGAAAATTTTTTCTTTATCCTGCATGAAATCCTTCGGAATATTTGCCGGGGATGGTAACCCTTCTTCATTGATAATAAGAGGATAACGGAGGTAAATAACCAGGGGATCCAGGCCTGAACTTTTTCCATGGAAAAAGGATTCCATTGCAATAAAGATCTGACGGAGTTTTACCATTTCTTTCAGTTCAGCTGTATCCTTTGGATCTATAGGTTCGTAAGCATACCGGGAATAAAGGGCTGCGCAAAGAGCGCCCGAACTTCCTACACCATATTTTGACGGGATCGTTGAGTCCAGGTAAAGTCCGGAATCGAGTTCTTCCCGAAGGCGCTCCAGGTCGAGAATATCAGAAAACAAGCCCGGCTTTGACAGAGATCGGTCATAAAATTCCCGGAGCATTTTATTACTCTCCTGGCATTTACGGGCAGCCTGATCTTCTTTGGCAGAGAAAATCCGTAATGCAGCAGAAAAATATGTGAAAGGAACACTGAGTGCAGGTGACCCCAGCAGGATGGAATATTCACCGAATAACATGACCTTGGCGCAAAATGAATTCTGAACCTGCATGACGATGTCTATTGGGTTTCCGTTTTGTTTTGGATCGGACCTGTTCCGCAATAGTCATAAATAATAGAACCATTTTCACATAAGGATAATAGTTCCTCCCGGATAAATGTTCCGACCACTGAAACTGCAGATTCAGGATATAACAGGTGCACATTCGGACCGGCGTCCAGGGTAAAGAAAACAGCCAATCCCCTTTGACGTACTGCCTGGATTTTTTTTACAATTTGTATTGTATTAGGCTCCATCAAAATCATTCCTCCCTGGGAACTCATAATGAGGGCATGCAATGTCATGGCTTCATACTCTGCCAGTTCGGCGAGACGGTCAAAATCACCCATGGTCAGTGCCTTCAGCAATTCTGAAAGATTATTTCCGGCCTGCCTGATCCTTGCCGGTGTAAAAGGATGGTTGACCATAAGCGTATGGCCTTGCGAGCTCGGAAGGCTTTTTGGAGTGGAGGAAACCATGAGGATCGCATCGTGAAGTGTTCTTAGCGAAGGATGAACCCGGTCAGTGACCGGTATCGCAAATAAATCAGAAGAACCTGGAACACAGGGCGTTTTACCCCAAACAGTGTATCCGCCAAATAACGAGCGGCAGGCGCTCCCTGATCCCATCCGTGATGCAAATGAGGCCATTGTCAAAAACTCCATTAAAGGTATTTTTTTTTTGGTCACTTTTCCTGCAATGTTCAAAAGGCAAAGTGCAAAGGCACTGATACCGGAAGCAGAAGAAGCAATCCCTGTGGAATGCGGGAAACTATTTGAAGTTTCAACACGGAAAGTGAAGTTTCCCAGGACCGGGATTTCCTGAACCAACCATTTCAGCAACGTCTCCATCTTCGGAACAAAAGGATGCTGAATATCACCGTTCACTGATATAATCCTTCCACAGGATTCCGGTGCTAATTCTGTTTCGACACGGGTAACGGTATACGATTGATCCAACGTCATGCTGATGGAAGGGTTCAGAGGCAATTGACCCTCTTTTTTCCCCCAATACTTGACCAGTGCAATGTTCGAAGGGCTTCTCCAGCATGCAACAATTTTCTCCCCCTCTCCTTTGGGAGAGCCTGCCTGCCGGTCAGGCAGGGGGGCCGGAGGGTGAGGCCCATTAAACTTTGACAGCATAGTCCTGCTCATGGTGTTGCTTTTATTTCGTTAAATGTAAAAACATTTTGCAAGCCGAATTCTTTCAATGAGTTAATGACGGATTTTTTTTCGTGTTCGCTGATAAACATTGCAAAGTCGCCACCCCACGCTCCAAGGGATTTAACGGTGCCGGGAAAATTTTTGAAACGTGCTGCAATGGATTCTCTATTGAGTACTTTGCTCATGATTGTTTCATGCTCAATCACCAACCTTGATAGTTCATCTACTGTCTGAGCATGGCAGATTTGTGTTGACAGTTCTGAGATATAAGTAACATCCTTTGATGAATAATTCCTGTGATTTAAGAATGATCTCACTTCCTTTGTGCTGTCCTGCTTTTTCCCCAGACTAACAAAATAGGCAGAATCCTGAAGCGCCTGTCCTGGTTGCGTTTCCGTAATAAAAGGATGGATTCCATCCCACTGGTAGAAAATCATAGTGGTTCGGTCTGCACAAGCAATATCATAACCGGATCCCTCCGAAACCAAACGGAACAAGGAGAAAGGATCCACTTTTGCCCATTGTGCAACCAGGAAAATCAGGGTTGAGCTGCTTCCCAGTCCCCATTCAACAGGGTAATTGGCCGTCATGTTCACAAGTGATCCGGTTTTTTTATCCGGGAACGCAGCATTTAATTTGCTCGCAGACTGAAACAATTTACTCAGACTTGAAGCAGTAGCGGGCTGATTTGTCATCCTGATTTCACATTCAACCGGATCCAGATCGCAGGTAAACCATATACCTCCAGGTTGTCTACTGATCCAGCGGATGACCGGGACAGGATTTTCTTTCACCTGTAATTCCTGTCCGAATTTCAAAGGAAATGCCAAGGCTGTCGCTCCGGCCAGCACCATATATTCTCCGGAAATCAATAGTTTCCCATTGGCCCAGGCATTAATGCTGATTTCCATTGAGAAAATGTTTGACCGCTGCATAGCTGACTTTCTTCCCGTTAAAATGAACTTCTGTTTCCATGCGCTGATCGGTGGTGGCATTGAGCATATTTAAAATATTGGAAAGATGTAAACGCATATGTCCTTTTTGTATACCGGTTGTGACCAGGCTGCGGATGGCTGCAAAATTACTGGCCAGCCCGACTGCTGCAACAATGCCCATAAGTTCTTTTGCTGTTGGATTCCCGAGGATCTCCAATGAACGGCGGGCCAGGGGATGAAGGTTGGTTATGCCTCCTACTGTACCGACAGCCAAGGGTAATGTCAGTCCGATAGTCAGGACAAGATCGTTGATCATACACCAGCTTAATCCCCGGTATTGCCCGTCACGCGAGGCAAATGCGTGGGCTGCAGCCTCTGCTACCCTGTAATCATTGCCTGTAGCCATCAAAACTGCATCGACTCCGTTCATAATGCCTTTATTATGAGTGGCCGCGCGGTATGGATCGGTGTGGGCTATTTTGTATGCAAGATCCATTTTATCGGTAAATGTTTCCACATCCATTCCCTCGGAAATGCTTTTCAATTCCTCAACCTTACAGGATGCTTCAATGGACACCGTACATTTTGAAGTGTAATTACTGAGAATTGCCATAACAACCTGGTATTTTTTTTCTTCCATATGAGGATCACCACCAAAGAAAAAATCCAGGCCTTCAGCCATGTCTTCGAGACAGGTATTGATGAAGTTGGCACCCATAGAATTAACGGTATCTACCTCCAGTTCGAGCTTATACAAATATTGGATCGTATCAGTCCGGTCCTGTAATTCCAGACCAAGGATACCACCTCCCCGCAGAACCATGCTGTCAGCAACTTTTTTTAACCGTTCCAGGAGAAATCGTTTAAGGATTTCCCATTGTCCCAGTAATTCTACCGGATCACTAAACCAACGAAAATAAACATGTCCGAGTTTAATTGTCGATATCTGTTTCACACGGAAACCTCCCCTTTCAGCCCAGAAGCGGGCACTATGAGAAGCTGCAGCCACAACAGAACTTTCTTCTATGGCCATAGGGACATGATATATTTTCCCATCCACCACAATATTGGGGGCAATACCATAAGGTGTGTGAAAGCTGCTGATGGTGTTTTCACTGAGTTCCAGGAAATGCTTGCGTTCAACAGGATCATCAACAAGAAAATGTTTTAACTGAGCTGAAGTACGTACTGAATTCTTGCACTGGATTGAAATAAAATTACGTTTTTCCTCCTCGCTTAATTTGGAAAAACCTTTGATAATCATATTTTTCATGATCCGCTTTTAACTTGCAGAAAGGCCCGGGCAAATGCTAAACCTTTGACCTGGTCAGAAATGAATGAACGTAGATCTTCATAATCACCACGGGCAAACCGGAGAAAACCTGCTGCCTGCCCGAATATACCTGGAAGAAGACATTTGGAAATATAATAATATCCATCCAGGAAAGACCTGATACCCCCTGAAATAATGATCTGCCTGCACCCAAGTGTGTTCCCGGCCCTGACAAGGGCGTTCACAACTTCCATCATTTCATCGGCCGAATGTCCAAGAAATGCGAGTGGACTATAAAGCTCCCGCTGCTGAACTGTGCTTCGGGCAAGTTCTACCCTGGCAAAGTTTGTTCCTCCTAATCCCGCCAGTTCAAATGCTTCGATAGAACACTTCATTAAACGTGAGATACTTTCCGGTCCCATACCTTGCCCAACCTCTTTGACTATTATTTTCAATTGAGTTAGTGACAGGAATTCTTCAATGGTCTCAATTGGAGGATGTTTTAAAACATCCCCTTCCGTTTGCAGCCATTCCTGTATAGGATTCACATGAATGATCAGCCCGTCAGCCCTCAAACGATGAACGAGATCAAAAATCCGTGGATAGCTTTTGTCCTGAAGCATCTTTTCAAGCTGGGAAATGCCAATATTGGCATAAAAAGGAAGATCATTCCCAATGATATCCCGCATATCGAAATCGGGGAAATATTCTTTCTTTTCAAGAAGGATCCTGCATGACCCCAAGCCCATTCCCATGCCAAATTCATTACATGCCCTGGCCAGGTTGGTGTTGATTGTCCGGGCAAGTTTCGTACCCCCGGTCATGCTTGATACCCACATGGGTACTCTCAATGTCTTACCAAGGAACGTAAACGGCTGGATTTCTCCTTTGGAATGTGAACCCAGTAAAGGCTCATAATTAAACCTTTCATCAACCTGGTCAAAGGAAACCTGAGAAGATAAAGCCAGTTCCAGATGCTCATTTTTTCGTTGTTCCATAATCATCTTACCATAAATACTTCACCGCATGGATCGGAAAACCCGTTATCCTGGTAGTTCCCAGCACTCCCAATTATGCGAATCAGTGTAAATCCGTTACAAAACTAATACATAACTTCATTGACCGGTCAAGCGACAGAATAAAACTTAATGATGATGAAGAAACATGTAAAATATGCTGTCAGAACTGGGGTTCAAGCTGAAATTTCAAATAACATATCTTTTTCCCTTCTTCCAGCCATATCCTTTCGTAATAAGTTTGAATGGTTCCCGCATCCTCATTCGTTTTCAAATGATAAAGATCATCCGTCGCGAACAAAACAGTATGGTTGTCGCGATTGAAGATTCCCAGGGTATAAGTGAAGAGATCGTAACTGTCAGTTTTTAAATGTATAATCCCACCTGGTACAAGGATGTTCCTGTACTTTTCCAGGAAGACCGGGGCTGTCAGCCGTTTATGGTCTTTTTTAAGTTGGGGATCCGGGAAGGTTATCCATATTTCATCAACTTCATTCTTGCCAAAAAATTTAGCGATATGATCCACCTGTGAACGGATAAAAGCAACATTTTTCATTTGTTTTTCTTCTACAGTCTTGCATCCCCGCCATAGACGTGCGCCTTTGATATCCATCCCGATAAAATTCTTGTCCGGCGATTTTTCTGCAAGGCCAATCGTATATTCTCCCTTTCCACAACCCAATTCAAGGATGATAGGATTTTTATTCCGGAAAAACTCTTCCTTCCATTTGGTCCGCAAATGATGATCTGTGATCAATTCGTGATATCTTGCCTGAAACAAATGAGGAAAAGAAAGATTCTCCTGAAAATGTAGCAACTTCTTCTTTGGCACAATGCATTTCTTATTTCTCAAGGAGCCATGCAGTGGGAAACTCACCTGCACGGATGATAAGCAAAGCTGTTAAGGCTTCATCTCTATTCGGAAAATTCTGAATACTTACCCTGGACAAACCGGTTTTGGTTTCATCGAAAATTGAAGCATCATGCCCTTGCTGACGAAGATCGGCCACAAGCCGTTTAGCATTGTCATAGATTTTAAAAGCGCCCACAATGATCCCAAAAAGTTTGGATACTTCATGAGGGACAATCCGGGCAGGCCGGATTTCAGGCACAGGAGATTCATCGGAAGTTGAAACTAATGGCTGGCCGGAGGATTGAATGCTCATCTTCACTTTTTTCGGTGAAGGAACAGGAGGAGAAACAGTAGATGTTATGGTATACAGCAACCCTGAATAACTGACAGGTATGTTCTTTAATGTATCGAAATTGGTGATGCCAAGAAGGACGGCAGCACCGATAGGAAGTGCCAGAAATGCAGCCCATTTCAATGATTTCGTAAAACTCCTTTTTTTTCCGGAAGAAGGAATAACATAGCTGGAAATTTTCTTTTCGAGCCCTTTGTGTATGCCATGACGCTGGATCGGAAGTGATATAAAAGATGTTAATCCATAGGATTCCATCAGGTAATTTACCTCTTTATCCTGGTCAAATTGAAGGTTTCCTCTATTGTCCGTGTATAATGTTCCGATGTTCTCCAATCTGATTTTTTTCTCCTCCTTCAATAATGAATTGCAATGATTAACGAATGACCGGATAAAATGCATAGCCTCTTCGTAAGGGATCATTTTATCCTGTACGATCCTGTTGGCCAGCAAACCATCATTTTGCTTCAGATTGATATTAAATAATAAGGATTTGCACGGAGGGAAAAAAGTGTGGTGAACAGGATTGACCCGGGCTGGAGTATAATTGCCTATAAACCCTCCTAAACCGGGAATAATAACACAATCGTGCTCATATAAAAGATCTGAAATGTATCGTTCAATATTCATAAATCCATTTTTATCCTGCTGGAAACCAACAAGAAAATATATCCGATTTCAATTGCTGATGAATTGACGAATATAATTAAATTATCGATTGCTTTATCCGGGTCTGTTAGTAATTTTTAATAAATCTTCAGGTGTGTCAATCGCAATGCTTTCGAACTCAGTCTCACGAACGTAGATTGAATATCCGTTCTCGATCCATCTGAGTTGTTCAAGCGATTCTGCTTTTTCAAGGGATGATACAGCCAATCCGGTGATTTCATGCAGGATGTCAGGAGTATATCCATAGATCCCTACATGTTTAAAAAAAGTATGTAGGTTGATCCTGTTCTGATCTTCTTTCCCTCTGAGGTAAGGTAATGCAACACGGCTGAAATAGATCGCCCTGGAATGGTTATCAAGGAGTACCTTAACAACATTCGGATCTTTCAAATCTTCTTCGGATATTATTTTTTTAACCAGTGTTGCAATTGTAACATTGCGATCCTGAAAACATCCGGCAATATGGGCAATCTGTAAAGGATGAATAAAAGGTTCATCTCCCTGAATATTTATGACAATGTCATATTGTTCATGATTTTTTTGAGAAAGCATTTTTATGACTTCATTACATCTTTCGGTTCCGCTTCTGATCAGGCCGGAAGTCATTATTACCCGGCCTCCGAAATCTTTCACATGCCTTTCGATCTGCTCATCATCCGTGGCAACAAGGAGATCAGTAAGCAAAGAACACCCAGATGCCTGTTCATATACACGCCGGATCATCGATTTACCATCTATCATGCACAACGGTTTTCCGGGAAACCGGGTGGAAGCATATCGTGCAGGAATAATTCCGATGATTTTCATTATTGATGTATGCCCCGCAGTGACTGGGGTATCAAAAAGGTTATGTTTTAAACAGTCCGTGTAACTGGGCGTTGATGCGTTCAATCACAATTCCCAGATGTTCCGGGTTTTCTTCAATATTCAGGTTATCGACATCCACAATGAGAGATTTACCCAGGTTATAATTGACAATCCATTCTTCATATCGTTCATTCAGCCCTTTCAGATAATCCAGACGAATGGCACTTTCATATTCCCTTCCTCTTTTCTGAATCTGGTTTACTAAGGTGGGAACACTTGCCCGCAAATATATTAACAGATCCGGTGATGGTATCAATGAATTTATCAATTCAAACAAGGAAGTATAATTATCAAAATCACGGGTGCTCATGAGATTCATCGAATGCAGATTGGGTGCAAAAATATAAGCGTCCTCATAGATGGTTCTGTCCTGTATAACTGTCTTTCCGGATTTTCTGATCAGAAGGATCTTCCGGAAACGACTGTTTAGAAAATAGATCTGTAAATTAAATGACCATCGTTGCATCTCTTCATAAAAACTGTTAAGATATGGATTCGATTCAACATCTTCAAAATGGGGCTCCCAACCAAAATGTTTGGCAAGTAACCGCGTCAGGGTTGTTTTCCCGGATCCTATATTTCCTGCGACTGCGATGTGCATAGATCTTCGGAATTAATTCTTCAAACTTAGTGAATAAACTGAATACATAAAAAAATAAATTTCAAAAATTCATCCTGTGACTTCATAGAATTCACTTTTTCCCTTCCTCAAAATTCCGGGCTTTACTTTGTTAGTCCCCGTTTCATCATCCCTTCCTGATCATTTCCATAATTTCTTCCACGTATTTCCTGTCGTTGGAAAGTCTTGGAACTTTGTATTGGCCGCCTAAACGACCTTTCGACTTAAGCCATTTGTAAAAAGTATCCACTGGCAGGACCCGGATCAAGGGTTCCTGCAGGATCATATCATGATAACGTTTAGCTTCATAATCGGAATTAATGGATTTGAGCGCATTATCAAAAGTATTAGTGAAAAACTCAATATCTTCCGGTGGTTTTGCAAATTCGATCAGCCATTCATGCGCTCCTTTTTTCTCTTCTTTAAGGTAGATGGGGCCTGCTGTATATTCCGCAACAATTGCATGGCTTCTTTCACAGGCAATATTGAGTGCTTTTTCTGCATTATCGATGATCAATTCCTCACCAAATGCGTTGATGAAATTTTTTGTTCTTCCGGTGATTTTTATCCGGTAAGGATTCAAAGTGGTAAATTTAATGGTATCTCCTATGATATTTCGCCACAATCCCGCATTGGTTGATATCACCATGACATAATTTGTTTCTGCCTCAACTTCTGCAAGGGAAAGGGTTTTCGGGTTTTCCTGTCCGAACAGGTCCGCCGGGATAAATTCGTAATAAATTCCATAATCAAGCATAAGAAGCATATCATCATATCCATCCCTGTCCTGGATACCAAAGAAGCCCTCCGATGCATTATATGTTTCGATGTAGTTCACCTTTTCAGACGGAAGAAGACTGTTAAATTGTTCCCGGTATGGAAGGAAGTTTACACCACCATGGATAAAAAGTTCAAAATTTGGCCAGACTTCCAGGAGGTGGGATTTCCCTGTAATGGCCAAAACTCTGTTAAATAACAGCAGCGTCCACGAAGGCACTCCTGAACAACTGGTCACATTATGAGGAATGATAGCTCTTGCCATCTTTTCAATTTTACTTTCCCATTCGTCCATCAGGGCAATCGTCAAATTTGGAGTCCGCCTGTATTCAACCCATAATGGAAGGTTCTGAATGATAATGGCGGAAAGATCGCCATCATAATAATACGATTCATTATTGACTTCCGTAATATGGTGGCTACCACCCATTGCAATCCCCCGACCATCAAATAAAAAAGTATCAGGATGATTGTTACAATAGATGGATAGAAGATCTTTCCCTCCTTTGTAATGGCATTCTTCCAGGGCTTCCTGGCTGACCGGGATAAATTTACTCTTATCACTGGTCGTTCCGGAAGATTTGGCAAACCATTTAATTTCGGAAGGCCATAAAATATTTTGTTCTCCTTTTCTTAACCTTTCAATAAAGGGTTTTAAAGATTCGTAGTCATTCAATGGTACCCGTTCTTTAAACTTCCCAGGAGAATCGATTGTTTTATAATCATATTTTCTGCCCCATTCGGTGTTCTTTGCGGTCGATAATAGCTTCTTTAGCCAGTCCGACTGAACCTCAAAGGGATACTTGATAAATAGCTCGATCTGATGAATCCTTTGCTTCATTAACCAGGAAAGTACAGAATTGATCAGTGCCATCCAACAAATGTGAATTGAATTTTCAAAAATACAATATTAAATCTAACGGTTTATATTAATATTTTTCGAAAATGAACAAAATTTTTATACTTTTAACAATTCAAAATATAGAACAATTATATAACAAATTGCAGTTATCATAATGATTTTATTCCTATAATTTTGTTTGCAGAATCAGGATAAATTAGTCGAAACTAAGGAGTTTCGATGGATACTTAAGGAAATAAAAAAAAATTTAAGAATTAGTAATCAAATTCGTAAAAATTTCCCTATCTTTGTTTTCCCTAACATTTCTAATATTACAGATCTTACCCCTAATGCTTCTGCTAAGATCCACAATGACCGGTAAAAAAGTATCCTATTAATAATTTCAAAAATAATTAAAAATATGGCATCAATTTCATTGTATATTGTTGAAGATGAATTAATTATAGCACACGATTTAAAAGCCAAACTAACGGAATCCGGCTATAAAGTTCTGGGAATGAATACCAAAGGTGAGGGAGCGGTTGAGAATATAACAGCCCTTGCCAATAATAAGAATGAACCGGATATCGTCATCATGGACGTTAAGCTGGCTGGTAAAATGGATGGTATTGAAGCGGCCCGTACCCTGACGGAAAATTATAACTGCGGGATTATCTTCTTAACGTCACTTAATAAAAGTGAAGTATTTTCCAGATCCTTTGCGCTAAAACCCTATGCATACCTTTTCAAACCGGTAGACATAGACCAGATCAAGGTGGCCATCGAAGTTGCCAATTACCAGAGAAACCTTGAAATAACAAATGAACGTATCATTTCGGAATTAAAGAACGAAATAGAACAAAGAAAAAAAGCCGAGAAAGAAAAAAATCTGAGGTTACAGGAAAGAATCCGGGCAGAACAAAGAGTCAACCAACTGATGAAACAAAAACACCAGATGGAAATGGACCTCATTAACCGTGAACTGGCCACCTCCTCTATTTTTATTTCACAAAAGAACAAAATCATCGGTTTGATAAGGAAAGACATCAACAGACTGCTTAAAGCCGAGAAAAACATCAACAAGATGGACATTGCAAAAGTGCTTAAAACCATCGATGAAAACATCAAATTTGACAATGATTGGTACAGGATCAAAGCACATTTTGAAAAGATCTATCCGGGCTTTTTCGAACGTCTTCGTAAAAAATTCCCTCAATTGACACCGAATGATCATAAACTTTGTGCCTTGCTGAGGATGAACCTGAACACAAAAGAGATCTCGCATATTTTAAAGATCACCGCACCAAGCACAGAAATATCCCGGATCCGGTTGAGGAAAAAACTCGGGTTAACCAAGAGTATCAACCTGACCGAGTATATCTGCGAAGTATAAGAGGGAAAATGATTAGAACATCAAGGAGTTATCGGATAACAGATGACCCCGCTGGATTTCTTTGAAATTTGGGCTCTGTTATAAATTATCCATCATTTCGTCTGTCAATGTCAGATTGTGATAAACATTCTGAACATCTTCATCATCTTCAATAATATCGATTAACCGCATAACTTTCCTGGCTGATTCTATATCGAGGGTTTCGGTACTTTTGGGAATTCTCTGAAGAAAAGCGCTTTCGGGCTCGATTTTCAGGTGTTCCAGTTTTTTCATCATATTACCGAAGTCTTCCATCGCAGTAGTAATAGTGATTATCCCTTCCTCCAATACAACATCTTCTGCACCGGCATCAATTATATCCATTTCGAATTCATCGGCATTCATGTCACCCAAGGGTACGACAAAAACTCCTTTACGGTCAAAAAGGTAATTCAGGGATCCGTTCTTTACCATTTCGCCGCCATGCTTATTGAAATAGGCACGGATATTGCTTACCGTGCGTTGAACATTATCTGTGGTGGCTTCCACGAAGATTGCTATTCCCTGTGGCCCTTTCCCTTCATAGGTTGTTTCCGTCAATGTCGTTGCATCCTTTTCAGCGCCTTTATTAATCGCCCGCTGAATCGTCTCTTTCGGCATGCTTGCCCCTTTAGCATTGGCAATGGATAAGCGTAGGCGCGGATTATGCTCAGGATCAGCACCACTCTCTTTAACCGCTATTGTGATGTCTTTAATGATCTTTGAAAATATTTTAGACCTCTTGGCATCCAAAGCGCCTTTTTTCCTTTTAATGGTTGACCATTTATTGTGTCCTGACATAACAGATAAAATTACTTCTTACAGTACTATTATCATTAAAAAACAATATTTCACCGTAAAATTAAAAAAAATAATTTCATTTCCAAAAACGATTGGTAAATTTGATGGCACAAAAACTTTCCTCTTAATCTTTTTCGGTGTGGTTTTAAAAAAAAATATTTTTCTCTTACTGATCCCCTTCCTTACCATCTTCTTAACCCGATGTGCTAATCCCGTTACTCCCCAGGGAGGACCTAAAGACATCCATCCACCGAAAATAATCGCATATGAGCCTCCTAACCTGACATCGCATTTCCAAAGCCGAAGAATTAAAATAACCTTTGATGAATTTGTACAGCTCAAAGATGTCAGGAACCAGATTACTATTTCACCTCCGTTACTTCCAAAAACAGATTTCTCATTACATGCCAAATCCTTGCTTGTAAAGTTCAACGACAGTCTGAAAACAAATACAACTTATTCGATCACGTTTGGAGAAGCCATTTCAGATTTAACGGAAAATAATATTCTGCATAATTTCATTTATGTTTTCACGACAGGAGCATACATCGATTCATTAACTCTCCAGGGAAAAATCATTGATGCTTATAATCTTACTCCCCAGAAGGATGTTTATGCCATGCTTTATGTAAATGAAAATGATACCCTTCCTTTTGATTCCCTTCCCTACTGTGTCCGGCCTTATTATTTGGCGAAAACCAATGAAAACGGGGAATTCATCTTTCACAATATAAGAAATGTGCTTTATAAGCTCTTTGCACTGAAGGATATGAGCGGGGACTTTCTCTATAACCTTGCTACCGAAAAAATCGCTTTCTGCGACAGCCTTGCAAAAGGTACATATGTACTACCTGAAAGTCCGGATTCGCTCAATAAAAAAGATACCCTGGTGAAAAAAGATACAACCAGTCGCCTCCTTTCAAATGTTCCATCGTATTTCCTGAGATTGTTTGAGCAGGTTGATTCGACGCAAAAACTATTACGAAGCGATCTTGTCCAGCAAGGGGAAGTCAGATTAATATTCAAGTTTCCCACCAAAAAGCCGGTATTTATACCCATTAATTTCACACCGGACGGGAAATGGGAGATGGAAGAATTCAGTAAGAAAAAGGATACCGTGTTCCTTTGGTTGATAAAAGTGGCAACAGATTCCCTTATCCTAAAAATTACTGATACCGGAAACAAAACTGATACTGTAATCATCGATCTGAAAACAAAAAGCAAGAAGAAATCCTCAGGGAAAAAAGAAAGCGAAAAACCGGAAACTTTAAAACTTTCCCAGAATATCTGGGGAAATAAGTTGAACCAGTTCAAAAGCGATCTTGAAATCACTTGTTCCTACCCAGTTTCCAGTTATAGCTTTTCGAAAATAATATTGATCAGTGGGAAAGATACGTTAAAACCAAAGGTGTCCTTTCCCGATTCGGTAAAGAGGAAGATCCAGATCAAAGAAAAATGGAAGGAAGAACAGAGCTACAGGGTCATAATTCCGGATTCCACCTTCATTTCCATTAATAAGCTTGCGAATGATTCCCTGGTCTTCGAGTTCAAAACCAGGGCTACAAAAGATTTCGGTACATTCAAAGTCGATATTACAATGGATCATAAACCCGGAAATTATATTATCCAGTTGCTGGATGAAAAAGAGAAAATTCTGGAAGAGCGGATGATCGACAAACCCGGTAAGATACAGTTTGATTATTTATTCCCGGGGAAATACAAATTAAAAGCAATCCTGGATCAGAATCAAAACGGGCAGTGGGATTCAGGCATATATTTAAAGCATACACAACCTGAGGAAGTATTTTACTTCCCTAAAACTATTGAGGTCAGGGGTAATTGGGATATTGATGAAACCTGGCCTTTATAAAGATCTCTTCGGATCAGTTACAGCAATTGATACAATCGACAAGCCGGGTTAAAGCATCATTTTTGAGGGAATACAGAATCATTTTCCCATCTCTTTTTGATTCCAGTAAACCCTTGTTTTTCAATATATTTAAATGATGTGAAGCGGTGGCTTGCTCTATGCTTAGCTTGTTATAAATTTCTGTAACAGTAAGTTTTTTATTTGCAGTAAGGAGATCAACAATTGCAATTCTCATAGGATGAGCCATAGCTCTAAGCTTACTTGCTGCTTTTTCCAATTTTTCAATATCGATATGTGCTTTTTTCATTTGTATGTGGAATTTAAAGGAAATATTGTACAAAGATAATACAATATTTTACCAAAGTAAATATATAAATATATATTATTCATTTTTGAAATAAGTCTGTGAACTTAAAATGCTGACCATCAAACAATCCCTTGTCACTCAATTTTAATTCAGGAATGACCAGCAGCGCCATAAAAGAAAGTGTCATAAAAGGTGCATTGAAATGACTCCCTGACATTTTTGCTTTCCCGTCCAGCCAATCATAAAGTGATGCAACTTTATATCCGTCATCGTTCGACATAATGCCTGCCACAGGCAATTCGAGTATTTTTTCAATGCTACCGTCAACCAAAGATATTCCGCCTTTTGAACCAATAACCAAATTGACTGCCCGGGTGATGGATTGATCGTCAGCGCCAACTGCAATGATATTATGACTGTCGTGGGCAACGCTGGAGGCAATAGCCCCTGTTTTAATTCCAAACCCTGTGACAAAGCCCACAGCCGGCGGGGCATCAAAGTACCTGTTTTTGACAACGATCTTTAGGATATCGGCGTCAGGATTGCTCACAATATTATCCTTTTCGACAAGGGCATCCAGGATAAGTTCCTTTGTGATCAACTGTCCATCCAATGCTTTCAAAACCCTGATCTTTGAACTTTCAGGAAAAACACGGATATCCTGTTCCTTGATCTTCCGGGCATTAAAACGATTCAATGGGTTTTCCCGGACAGATTTTATAAATGATTTTCCGTTTTCTGCTACTTTTTCTCCCTTGATATAAGTCGCAAGGATATTGAAGTCATGCAGATTGTCCGCAATCAAAAAGTCAGCATCATCTCCTTGTTCCAGTAACCCCACATCCAGATTATAATGCCTGACAGGATTAACCGTACAACACCCCAGAACCTTCATGATGTTATAACCTTTTGCGATAGATCGCTTAACCAATTGATTAATATGTCCGAGCACAAGGTCATTCGGATGCTTATCATCAGAACAAAACATGACCCTTTGGGGACATTGTTCAATTAAAGGCGAAAGAGCTTCGAAATTTTTAGCGGCGCTTCCTTCACGGATAAGAATCTTCATGCCGAATCGGATCTTTTCAAGCGCTTCTTCACAGGAAAAACATTCATGGTCTGTCAGGATACCTGCAGCAATATATTTACAGAGGTCCTCTCCTCTCAGACCTGGTGCATGACCGTCGACGGGTTTCCTGTATTTGACCGCCAATTCCAGTTTTTTCATAACTGAAGGATCCCCGGCAATGACACCCGGAAAATTCATCATTTCGGAGAGATACCTGACATCATTCCTGTTCAGCAACTCGTCTATCTCATCCAAGCCGATGCTCCCTCCCGAAGTTTCAAAAGGAGTGGCGGGCACGCAGGAAGAGGCACCGAAATTGAATTTGAAGGGAACTTTTCCCCCGTTGGCGATCATGAATTTTATTCCATCAATGCCAAGCACATTTGCAATTTCGTGAGGATCGGACACAGTGGCAACCGTTCCGTGCACTACTGCAAGCCTGGCAAATTCCGACGGTATGAGCATCGAACTCTCGATATGGATATGCGCATCGATCAGACCCGGTAAAATAAATTGTGAAGGGACATTGACGGCTTCCTCTATTTTTTCAATTTTTCCGTTTTTTACTGTAATAGTTCCCCGGAAGATTTTTTCGTGAATAACATCTATGATGTTCCCGGAAATCTGAAAGGATGAATCACTCATTTTAAAGGTTATTAATCTCTCTCTTTTTTCTATAATTCTTATAAGGAATCGAAGTGGTTTCCTTGTTTAGCTGCCAGTTGTCCGCATGCGGCATTAATATCTGCGCCACGGCTTTTCCGGACGTTAACCACCAGATTTCTTTTCTCAAGAAATTCTTTAAAAGCATTTAATTTGGCCGGTTCCGATTTTTTGTAAACCGATCCGTTTACAGGATTATAGTCAATCAGGTTGATCTTTACCGGAAAATTCCTGCAAAAACGTGCCAGGTCACTTGCATCTTCAATGTTATCATTGAATCCATTGAAAAGAAGGTATTCTATGGTGACA
Source organism: uncultured Bacteroidales bacterium (assembly GCA_903929315.1). Taxonomy (GTDB): domain Bacteria; phylum Bacteroidota; class Bacteroidia; order Bacteroidales; family FEN-979; genus CAIYUC01. Next base: position 31,376 of record CAIYUC010000225.1, on the reverse strand, counting down.
CGTTTTTTTGTCCTGACATGAAAATATTTTAATGATTCTATTAATTCTTCGACCGGATACTTTTTATTCAATGGAATAATTTTACTTCTTTTAGCATTATCTGCAACATGCAACGAGAGGGCAAAATGAAACCTGATATTTTCATCCGCCAACCGGCGGATCATGGAAGGGACACCTACACTCGAAACCGTGATCCTTTGCGGGGACATGGCCATACCATCTGCCGAAGTTATTTTTTCAATGGATTTCTTTACTTCCTCATAATTCAACAGCGGTTCTCCCATGCCCATGAAAACGATATTTGACAGTGGCATTTGGAAATATTTCATGGACTGACGGTTGGTTTCCGTCACCTGGTCAATAATTTCCGTAAAACCAAGGTTTCTTTTGAATCCAAGAAACCCTGTAGCACAAAACGTACATGAGAGTGGACATCCTACCTGTGAAGAAATGCAGGAAGTGGTCCGGTTACCCTCGGGAATGAGAACTCCTTCAATAAAAAGACCATCAGTAAGCCGGAAAAGGGATTTAATTGTTCCGTCAGCGCTTGTAATTTCTTTTTCAACGGTCAGGACAGGAAAGATGAACCGCTTTTCCATTAATTGCCGCGATTCTCTTGAAAGGTTGGTCATCTCCCCAAATGAACGGCAGGCTTTTTTCCAGAGCCATTCATAAACCTGTCGGGCCCGGTAAGGTTTTTCACTGCTTTCAATTAAGAATTTTTCGATATCTGCCAGTGATAATGTACGGATATCAATTTTGGCTTCACCATTCATCCTTTTTTATCACCTTGGGTTTCATTTCTTCCTTCAGGGTCTTCATCAATCTTTGCATGATCGTATCTACCTGGAAAAGGTAAGAATCATCCTGTGGAATATATTCGGGATCTTTTTTATTCATCCATCGCTCAATTGGAAATCTTGAAACAGCTTTTACATTGAAGTCATTCATGGTATACCTGTATCTGTTATCTTTAAATTCCAGCCTGATGGCATACGTAATAATCCCACCATCTCTCCGGTTACTGTCTTTATCAAAATAATAAACACGCAACCTCCCGATGCCTTCGATCTTGCCATTTGCTTTATCCATCACATTGGCAACACTGTTGGGATTCGGGTAATAAACACGCATCCACGCCATTCCTCTTTCGAAGAGAATGTCTTTATTCCCTTCCTGATTTACTACTTCACGGTAAGTGATCAGTTTCGTATCAGGATCTATAGGGATCTGTGGTGCCGTGAAGTTCTGTTGGGCAAAAACAGAAGAGACGGCCATCCAAAAAACCGGTAAAAATGTTTTCATTCGCATAGAAATCGGCTTTAAAGTTCAGCTCATTGCAATATTAAAATTATTTACGATGAACAGGCAGGATTATTATTAAAATTTTTCTTTTTTGCCATAGACAGGTGAAAAAAAAAAGCCCTGGTTGGACCAAGGCTTCATCTTTTTTCAGACTGTTAGTACATGTCACCCATACCACCACCGCCATAACCTCCGGGACCCATCGGCATTTTGGGTTCCTTTTCTTCTTTATGAGTGGCGATGACACATTCGGTAGTTAACAGCATACTTGCGATAGACGCTGCATTTTCAAGGGCTATCCTGGTTACTTTTGTCGGATCAATGACACCTGATTTAAAGAGGTTTTCATATGCTTCCGTACGTGCATTGAAACCGAAATCACCTTTCCCTTCTTTCACTTTCATTGCGACCACGGATCCGTCAACACCTGCATTTTCAACGATCTGCCTGAGAGGTTCTTCCAAAGCCCTCTTGACAATCTGGATACCGGTCGTTTCATCTTCATTCTCTCCTTTCAGTTTCTCAAGGAAAGGGATAGCCCTGATATAAGCAACCCCACCACCTGGAACGATACCTTCTTCCAATGCTGCACGCGTTGCATGTAAAGCATCATCAAAACGGTCTTTCTTTTCTTTCATTTCCACTTCACTGGCAGCGCCAACATAGATCACAGCCACTCCGCCGGCTAATTTTGCCAGCCTTTCCTGTAGTTTTTCCTTGTCGTAATCGGAAGTTGTAGTGGATATCTGGGCCTTGATCTGGTTGACCCGGGCTGTGATATCGGATTTTTTACCTTTTCCGCTTACAATCGTTGTATTGTCCTTATCGATAGTGACTTTATCTGCTTCACCTAGATACTGTAAGGTTGCATCTTCCAATTTATATCCTTTTTCTTCCGAAATCACCATTCCACCTGTAAGAATTGCAATATCTTCAAGCATTTCTTTTCTTCTGTCACCGAAACCAGGAGCCTTTACTGCTGCTACCTTCAGCGATCCCCTGATCTTATTGACAACCAGTGTTGCAAGCGCTTCACCTTCGATATCCTCAGAGATAATAATAAGAGGACGACTTGTCTGGACAACTTTTTCAAGCAAGGGAAGGAGATCTTTCATGATGGAGATCTTTTTATCGTAGATCAGGATGTAAGGGGTTTCGTAAACCGCTTCCATTTTTTCAGTATCGGTGATAAAATAAGGAGAGATATAACCTCTGTCGAATTGCATTCCTTCAACCATTTTAACGGTAGTTTCAATACCTTTTGCTTCTTCGATGGTGATGACGCCCTCTTTTTTAACTTTATCCATTGCTTCGGCCATCATCTTACCTATGAAAGGATCGTTATTGGCAGAAACGGAAGCTACCTGTTCGATTTTTTCGGCGCTGTCGCCGATTTGCTGCGATTGTGATTTTAAGCACTTTAGGACTTCCGCCACAGCTTTTTCAATTCCTCTCTTCAGGTCCATAGGATTTGCGCCGGCTGTTACATTTTTTAGTCCGGTGGTAAAGATAGCCTGTGCCAACACGGTAGCGGTGGTAGTTCCATCGCCTGCCAATTCACTGGTCTTGGAAGCAACTTCCTTTACCATCTGGGCGCCCATATTCTCGATAACATCTTTCAGTTCTATTTCTTTTGCAACTGTGACGCCATCTTTCGTAATAACAGGAGACCCGTATGATTTGTCTATGATCACATTGCGACCGCTCGGTCCCAATGTCACTTTCACTGCATTGGAGAGCTCATCAACGCCCTTTTTCAATGCTTCTCTTGCTTTTATATTAAAAATAATATCTTTTGCCATTGTTGATTAATTTTAGGGTTAAACTTCGATTTCTGAATTTCTTTGGATGGTATTAAACTATTGCGACAATATCAGATTCTTTCATAATTAAATAATTTACACCATCAATAGTTATTTCAGTGCCTGCGTATTTGCCATAAAGTACATTGTCGCCAACTTTTACAGTCAAGGAATCATCATTTTTCCTTGTACCTACGGCATTTATAGTTCCTCCATCAGGGAGCGTGATTTTAAAATCAAATACTTCAGAAGTTTGCTTCCCTAATCCAATAGCTACAACTAATCCTTTTTGTGGCTTTTCTTTTGCGGTATCGGGGATAATGATACCACCAGCTGTCTTTTCCTCAGCAGGAGCGGGTTCTATTAACACACGATCTGCCGGTAATTTAATTTTTAATTTTGCCATTTTTATCAATTTTAAAGTTAAACTTAGGAGATTAATTATATGGGATTTCCAATGAGTATGTCACAATTTGTGCCAAAAGAAAACCAACTTCATTAATGGGACATTTTTTCAGTCAGGGATGTAAATTAAAAAAAAATGTCAGAATTTACTGACATTCTGACATTTTTTACTTTACTTTTTTGGCTGTGTTGGCGGTGTTTGGAAATCCTTAATTGGTTGCGATTTGGATTCATTAATCTGTTTCTGGATTTCGCTTTCCTGCACTTTTGCTTCACCCTGGTTTTTTGGAATTACGAACATTGAAAAGAGGCTAAGGGCAAGCAACACGATAGCCAATGTCCAGGTCGTTTTTTCAAGAAAATCCGCTGTTTTCCGAACTCCCATAAATTGATTTGAAGATGAGAAATTCGATGCCAATCCACCGCCTTTTGAATTCTGCACCAGGACTACAAGGACCAAAAGTACACAGGTGATGAGGATAAGGATGGATATTAAAATAAAGATTGCCATTTTATTCTACAGTTTATAACTTATGATTTACTTTTCCGCATGATTTTCAATCCACCCCATCCTTTGGAAAAGAGGACGGGGAATTATTCATCTTTTCAATCTGGGCTGCAAAGTAACTACTTTTTTCCGGAAAAAGCAAAATTAATTTGTCATAAATCTTGATAGCCTTGGCAATATTCCCCTGCTTGTAAAAAAGACGAGCCAATGTTTCTGTTACGATCTCCTCATCATCCAGATTGCTTTTAACCGCTTTTTCCGAAGGGCTGAAAAAGGTTGTTTTGGGGGGAGATAGACGGGGTTTGTCATGAATGAATTTCTCCACAAGCTCTTCCTTAGACAAACTTATTTTACCGGAATCAGATGATTCGCTGCTCGTTTCTTGTATTTCATTATCTGTCTCTTTTTCCCTCTCCAGTTTTATTTCTGCCAACCGTTGACGTACGATCGAAAGCAGGTCTTCCTCATATGTGCTGTATGGTGAAAGGGGTTCCGTAATTCCGAAACTCTTATCCGTAATCGGATTGACTTGGGCAGGAGAACCCATAACTCCGACAGGTTCAACATTTTTTTCCCGGAAAGACTGAATTTCATCAAACAGTTGTTTTAATTGTTTACGACTGGATGCATAGGCTGCAACTTTCTTCAACTGGTTTGGAAAATCCATGTCATTTTCCCTGAAAAGCCTGTATGCTAAAAGAACCTGAGATGAAGTGCAGTACGGAAAACGATCTGCCAGATCCCTCAGTGTTGCGGTATCCTCAACCTCTAATGCTTCAGGATGTCTAATATGATTGAGAAATTCCGGGATAGTCATTGCTATAAGAATAAATATCAGGTTCTACATTTACCAGTTGACAACAGCTTTATTAAAAATATCCTGCACTAACTGGTCATTGATCTCTTTAATAATTCGATCCTGAATGGATGGCAGTGGCTGAGAACTGGGGTAATCCACGTATTTTGAAAAATTGGATTCAAAGTTTTGTTTTTCATTGGTTCTGTTCGTGAATTTGACATTCAAAGTAATGGTCATCCGGTTCATTGCAGCAGTTTCATTCCCCTGGATAGCCACGGGTGCAGCCGGATCGTACCCGGTGATAGATCCTTCAACCGTGAGGTCTCCTCCATGATCGACCAGGACAAGGTTTGACTGGGAAGTAAAATAATCTTTCAGGTCATCCGTGAAGGAAGTGCTTAATGTCGGCACAACAGTTGGTGCATTGTTTGGGAAATAACGGATCGTTAATGTTTTGACATTCGGCGAGATCGATGCCCCGGTAAAAGAATAACTAACACGGCAGGAGGTTTGAAAAAGAAGGAATAACATTACCTGTCCGCAAATAAAAGTAACGGAAATACCTTGATATATTTTCCTGCTAAGGTTATTCAAGACTCAATAAATTTGATTAACAAAGATATGTTTTGCGTCTCTGGTAACGACCGGATTTTTGGGACAGACGAAATTTATTCTATTTTATATTCCCTTATTTTACGGTACAATGTTCTTTCGGAAATCCCTAATTCATTTGCAGCATCTTTTCTTTTTCCTTCGTGTTTTTGTAATGCTTTTTTAATGAAGTCTATTTCCTTTTTTTCCAGGGAAAGAGATTCTTCCACTTCTTCCGGTTCCTGCATTGGTTCTGCCAGATTTTTCCCGTCAGAATGTATGATAACTGGTTGATCCTCTTCATTAATTTCATCAAAATTTTTATACAATCTTTTGATAAGATGTGTATTTTCCCCTAAAATTCCGATTGATTTTTCATTTTGCATCAATGACATAACAAGTTGTTTAAGGTCATTGACATCTTTTTTCATATCAAAAAGCACCTTGTATAATAATTCTCTCTCGGAAAATTTACCGGATTCCTCGCCTTTATATAGAATTGGTAATTCGTTAACCTGTAACTGGGGGAGGTATTTAGCCAGGGTTGTTCCGTCGATGGTTCGATTCTTTTCGATGATGGAAATTTGTTCCGTTATATTTTTTAACTGGCGGATATTCCCGGGCCAGCGGTAATTAATAAGAAGTCGTTGTGCGTTTTCATCAAGGCCTATAGGAGGCATTCTGTATTTTTCTGCAGCATCCGAGGCAAATTTCCTGAATAACAAATAGATATCATCTTTCCTTTCCCTCAGGGGAGGGATAAAAATCGGGACTGTATTCAGACGGTAATAGAGATCCTGCCGGAATTTTCCGGCAGCAATGGCATCCGGGATATTTATATTGGTAGCTCCGACGACCCGTACATTCGTTTTAATCTCTTTCGAGGATCCAACTCTTATAAATTCACCGCTTTCAAGTACCCTTAGCAGCCTGACCTGCGTTGAAAGAGGGAGTTCTGCTATTTCATCCAGAAAAATAGTGCCGCCATTCACTACCTCAAAGTAACCTTTACGCGCTTCATGAGCTCCGGTAAATGAGCCTTTTTCGTGTCCAAAAAGCTCAGAATCAATGGTTCCTTCCGGAATAGCTCCACAGTTCACAGCAATGTATGGTCCATGTTTCCTGGAACTAAGCTGGTGGATGATCTTCGGGAAGAATTCTTTTCCTGTTCCGCTTTCGCCGCTGATGAGAACAGTAATATCTGTAGATGCCACCTGGCGGGCAATATCGATTGCTCTGTCGAGAACTACAGAATTCCCTATCATTCCAAAACGTTGTTTAATAGCCAGAATATCCATTTTCAAAAAAGTATTATCCTACCTCTGTTATCTGAAATGCAAAGTTACATCTTTCTATTTGTGATCCTTTACTTCCCTCTTCAGCCTGGCCAGGTGACCTCTTCCGAGTGCCTTTACTTCGCAGTTCAGTTTGAAATAGCGGCGGATCTGTTCATCCGTCAATATACCAAAAGCATCGATAACTGCGATCGGCCCGCCTGCCCATTTAACGATATCATCCGGTGAAAGCTTCAGGTATTGTGCATGAGGAACGGCAAGGATCAAGGCTTCAACACCTTTAATCGCTTTTTTAAGATCTTTCTCCACTGTAACGTTTTTCAGATTTTCCTGGTTTCTGAAAAACCGTTTCCAGGAATGACCGGGAGCAGGGTATTCATCCTGGTCTTCCAATTCATACCAATGGTCAACATAAGGATCGTGAACACGGATCTCGGCGCTCATTTCCGTTAATTTTCTCACTACCATCTCGCTGCCGCTGTAACGGGTATCCCCTACATCCTGCCGGTAACTGGCGCCGCATAATAACACTTCTGATCCTGCGATGTACTTGCCCATATTACGTAACGCATCACGAGTCAGTTCAGCTACATGCAGGGCCCTGGTATCATTGATATCGATTGCAGTCGGGGTGATCTGGAAAAGTTTATCGCCATCCTCGAATCCAAGGATATGCTTATAAGCCCAATAACCCAGACCCCCATCCTTTGGAAGGCAGTATCCCCCAATTCCGGGTCCCGGGAAAATCATATTATTGTGCGTCGGACGCATTTTAATGGCAGCTATAACTTTGATCAGGTCGACACCATTCCGTTCAGCAAATAAGCTCCATTCATTGAGATACGCAAGGATCGTAGCACGATAGGAATTTTCCACAATCTTGGTTGTTTCCGATTCGATGGGCCGGTCCATGACAGTCAACGGGAAGTCTTTTGTATTTAAAACTTCATGCAGGAATTTTTCGACCCGTTTCCGGGCAACTTCATCGCAACCCGAGCAGACACGCCAGAAGTCACGGATACTGGCAACGTATTGCTTCCCCGGCATGACCCGTTCAAAACTGTGCGATAGCAAAGGAGTCTGTTTAAGCCCCCTTTTTGCGAATGCTTTCTTCAGGATCGGCCAGGCAATGAATTCTGTAGTCCCCGGAGCTACCGTAGTCTCAATCAATACAAGACAACCCGGTTGAATTTTTTCACCAATGGTCCGCATGGTATCTTCCAAAGCAGCCATATCAGCCGAGCCTGTTCTCATATTACCCAGGTCTTTCTTTGAAAAATCACATTGTACATCCACCACCACACAATCGGCAAATTGCAGGCACTCGCTATTAAATGTGGCGATAAGGGTCTTCTCCTTCAGTACACAGCGTTTAATCAGTTGATCCACTTCAGGATCTTCTGCCTTTACAGGAGATTCGCCCCTGTTAACCAACGGTATCTTCCAATAGCTTCTTGGGCTTGGTCTCTGACAACCGATGACAAATTTGGAATATCGACCGTTTTTATCTTTCGTATCTGCCACAATTGCAGCCATAACGGCTCCTACAAATCCCATCCCCATTACGACAACGATCTCTTTCTTTTCTTTCCTGGCTTTTTTAACGAGTAATTCTACTCTCGTCAGTTCTTTCCCATATTCATTCTTTTGCGGGATTTGGAACTTCTCTCCCGAAGGACTTAGTGAATACTTCACAGGTTCTTGTGCTGGCATAGTATAAATAATTAAGCGATGAATAAATTGTTCTATTTCCGATTATCTCAATGATAATCGTAAGTTTTATCTGATTTGTGCGTGTAATTTTTCTTCAAATACCCGGATCAGCTTTTTTATTACTTTTTCTATCTCCGCATCTGTAAGGGTTTTTTGCTCATCCTGGAGGATAAAGCTAACAGCATAGGATTTTTTCCCGGTTTCTATTTTTTCCCCTTCAAATACATCAAATAACCCCACTTTTTTTAGGAGTCGCTTTTCTGTTTCATAAGCCAGTTTTTCAATCTCCGACCAGGAAACAGAACGATCAATTAAAAGGGCAATATCTCTTTTGACTTCAGGGAATTTTGGTAATTCCATGTACTCAAGATCTTTGACCGGAAGGGAGGAGATCAATGTATCCCAATTTATTTCAGCATACATCACATCCTGCCTGCAATCAAATTTTTTCAACACTGCTTTCGATACTAATCCGGATGTAACCAGGTAATTATCACTCAGCCGGTAAACAAGGCCTTCAGTAATAGTCCCGGTTGACACCTTGTCTATCATGATCTTTGAAGTATCCAATCCTGTTTTCATCAGGATACTATTTATTGTTCCTTTCAGATCATAAAAATCGACTTTGCGGTCATCACTGTTCCAATTTTCTCCGGATATTCTCCCTGACATAAATAAAGCGAGATGCTTTTCTTCATGGTATTGATCCAAAGGATTTTCTTTACTTGCATTTTTTGTTCCTGCGTACCATTCTATAGGAAAGTCTGAGCTTTTTCTGTATATATTTCCGAATTCGAAAAGTTTTACATCAGAAATCTTACGATTCTGGTTATAAGTAATGGTCTCAAGACCGTTGTAAAGCAATGTTTGCCTCAAAACATCAAGATCATGACTTAAAGGATTGAAGATGTGCACCGTCTCCTCCTGTTTGAATTCATTATTTCCTCCATAGTAGGATGACTTTGTGAGAGAATTATTTATGATCTCATAGAACCCAATGGAAGAGAGAAAATCCGAAACAAGATTCTGAAGCTTTTCCCGATCAGGTTTTTTTGAATAAGAAACCGAAGAATGGACGTCATCTGAAAACTCGATATTATTATATCCATATATCCTAAGTACTTCCTCGATCACATCGGCTTCACGGGTGACATCCACCTTAAAGGAAGGAACACGCAAGGTCAATCCTGTCTTACTTTCAGCAATAATTTCCAAACCCAGGCAAGAGAGGATCATTTTAACCAGTTCCTTGTCCATTGCATTTCCCGCAAGACGATCAAGATGGGCAAAAGAAAGTTTAACCGATTCAGCTGGGATCGGATTTGGATAGACATCTACGATACCGGAAGAAATTTCACCTCCTGCAATTTCTTTGATAAGTAATGCGGTTCTTTTTAATGCATAAACTGTAATATCAATATCCGCTCCTCTCTCAAAACGGAAGGAAGCGTCGGTTTGTAATCCATGGTACTTCGATGTTCTCCTGATAGAATGCGCATCAAAGCAAGCGCTCTCCAAAAAAATATTTTTCGTTTTTTCTTTCACACCGGAATGAATTCCTCCAAAAACACCTGCAATTACCATCGGTTCCTCTGCGTTGCATATCATGAGGTCGTTTTCGGTCAGTTCGCGTTGTATCTCATCCAGTGTGATAAATTTTGTCCCTTTCGCAAGTTTTTTGATAATGACTTTATCTCCTTTGATCCGGTCTGCATCAAATGCATGCAACGGCTGACCCAATTCATGCAATACATAATTTGTTATATCGACAATGTTGTTGATCGGTCGTAAACCTATGGCGAGTAACCTGTTCTTGAGCCACTGTGGGGATTGACGTACGGTCACTCCGGTTATCGTCAGCCCGGAATACCGCGGGCAGGCTTCACTGTCTTCAATGATGACAGCAATATGCCGTTTATCATTATCCGGTTTGAATGAACTTACATCCGGCAGCTTCAATGAACTATTGTTGATACCGGAAAGATCCCGCCGGGCTAATGTCTTCAATACTGCCACCAGATCCCTTGCAATCCCAAAGTGGGATATTGCATCGGACCTGTTGGGAGTGAGCCCGATCTCAAAAATAACATCTTCGTAAACCTTAAAATATTCTTTTGCCGGCATCCCGGGTTTCGCAGACGGATCAAGCACCAGTATCCCTTCATGAGAAGCGCCAAGGCCCAATTCATCTTCAGCGCAGATCATACCTTCGGAAACTTCACCCCTTATTTTAGTTTTTTGGATCCTGACTTCCTGATCATTAAAAAAAAGGGTAGAGCCAACAACCGCGACAGCAACTTTCTGACCTGTTGTCACATTTGAAGCACCACATACAATATGTAAGAGGCCTTCCGCGCCGATATCCACAGTTGTGAGGCTCAGGTGATCAGAATCCGGGTGCTTTACACATGTTTTAATCTCCCCAATGAAAACGCCCTCAAGGCCGCCTTTAACAGATTGGAATCGTTCCAGACTTTCCACTTCAAGACCGCAACCTGTAAGCAACTCTGCAATGTTCTCCGGATCAAGCTCAAGGTTTATATAGTCTTTAAGCCAATTCAGGGAAATTTTCATGTTATGTTTCTGTTATTTGCGTGCAAAAGTATTGATAAATTCAAAATGGTCAACTTATTAATCCCCAATTTTCCTTGAATTTATTCATCATTTTTAAATGTCTAGACAGAACCTCATTCTTTTCTTTTTCAAGTACCGGGTCTTCCCGGATGATATCGGTAGCGATGTTCCTCGCATATTTCAGAATTTTTTCATCTTTTACAATATCTGCGATTTTCAGGTTAAGGATACCACTTTGCTGGGTTCCTTCCAGATCGCCCGGACCGCGAAGCTGCAAGTCTTTTTCAGCGATGAAAAAACCATCATTCGTACTTACCATAGTTTCAATTCGTGTCTTTGCCTCTGCGGTAAGTTTATAAGAGGTCATCAGTATACAATATGCCTGATCTCCTCCTCTGCCCACTCTCCCTCTTAACTGGTGTAATTGGGAAAGTCCGAACCGTTCTGCGTTTTCGATCACCATGACGGCTGCATTTGTCACGTCGACCCCCACTTCTATAACGGTCGTAGCCACCATGATCTGTGTCTCTTTTTGCAGGAAACGCTGCATTTCCAGATCTTTTTCCTGTTGTTTCATTTGTCCGTGAACCATACTGATCGCGTATTCCGGGGCAGGAAATGCCGTCTTTACGGTTTCGAAGCCTTCCATAAGATTCCTCAGATCCAGTGTTTCCGATTCTTTGATCAGGGGATAAACAATATAAACCTGGGATCCTTGCCCGATCATCTTCCGGATAAATTTAAAAACTTCAGCGCGTCTTGGCTCATAAACATGACGCGTAATGATTGGCTTTCGCCCCGGCGGTAATTCATCAATGACCGAAAACTCCAGGTCTCCATACAAGGTCATTGCAAGCGTCCGGGGAATCGGTGTAGCAGTCATGACCAGGACATGGGGAGTAATGATATTTTTATCCCATAACCTGGCACGTTGTTCAACCCCAAAACGGTGCTGTTCATCAATGACGACCAGCCCTAAATGCCGGAATAGAACATTTTCCTCGATCAAGGCATGGGTACCAATGAGTATTTGCATGCTTCCGTCAAGGAGTTCACCGAAAATTTTTTTCCTTTCAGCCTGCCGTGTAGAGCCTGTAAGAAGGGCCATCTTGATTCCCAGTCCGGATAACATTCCGGAAATCGTTTGGTAATGTTGATTCGCCAGGATTTCGGTCGGCGCCATCAGGCAGGTCTGGTAACCATTATCCAGGGCAATCAACATGATCATCAAAGCCACCAGGGTTTTCCCACTTCCAACATCCCCCTGGAGTAACCGGTTCATTTGCTGACCTGACCTGAGATCGCTGCGAATTTCTTTGATAACTCTTTTTTGAGCACCTGTTAATTCGAAGGAAAGGTAGTGATGGTAAAAATTATTCAGGTTATCCCCAACCTTCGGGAAAATATGACCGTCGAGTTTGTGGGATCGGATAAACTTTTGCTGAAGCAACCTGAGCTGTATATAAAAAAGTTCTTCAAATTTCAATCTTCCCTGCGCTTTTTTCAGGGTTGCATGATCTGAAGGGAAATGGATGTTGATAAAAGCTTCCTGCCTACCCATTAATCTGAGATTCCCGAGAATTTCCTCCGTAAGGTTTTCAGGAATGGTGAACTTATCAGATAAAAGCAGGGTCTTCATCATCCTGGATATTCCTTTGCTGTCAAGTCCTTTGGACTTCAGATTATCGGTAGAACGATAGAAAGGCCGGATCGCATTACTCAAAGCGGTCGGTTGTTCACTGGGGGATTCCAATTCAGGATGGGCAATATTCAATCGACCATTGAACCAGGAAGGTTTACCGAACACGATGTATTCTTTCCCTGTTGAAAGAAGGCCTGATACCCAATTTATTCCCTGGAACCAGATAAGATCAATTTCACCTGTTCCATCGGTTATTGTCGCGGTCAACCTTTTAAACCTATGGCTCCCGGCAGAAGAGATCCGCGTTATTGTTCCTTTAACCTGGAAATAAGAAGAATCATCCTTGATCTCCTCGATTTTATAAATTTTACTGCGATCAACATAGCGGAAAGGGAAAAAGGAAAGAAGTTCTCCGAATGAGAAGATCTGCAATTCCTTTTTGAGCATTTCAGCCCTGGCAGGACCAACACCTTTTAAATATTCGATCGGGGTTTCCAAAAATGACGTGACCATCGATAAGTATTCATTGAGATAGGACAAAATTAGAAATTCCGGTGAAGTCGCAGGAAAAAAAAACTCTCCTTTTGGGGAGAGTTTTTACCGGTTTAAGTGATATCTCTTTTAATATTCCCAGAGGCTTTCCTCAAACTCAAGGAGGCTGTTTTTAGCTCTTTCGGATTCCATCAAGGCATCGACGCCTGCAGCATATTCATTGATAGTCCTGTCATAAACATTCTCCTCCTTGTAAACATAGCTGTTGAACATTCTCTTCATGAAAACATCATCATATGAAAGTCTGGCTGCAGATCCGTTGTGAAGGTTGAATTGTTCATTTTTTGCAAGTACATTTCTGCATTCCGGGAAATAGATCCAGAATAAAGGTTTATCTCCACGATAATCTCCTTTTTCATCATAACTGTTGACCATAGGACAAATACCCAATATTCTGACTTCCATTACGGATCTTTGTCTGTCAAAGAAATAATCTTCCTTTAGCCTGATTTTATAAACATCGGAAGGATTGAAATGCTGTGTAATGACAGTGTCAAATTCCATATCGGGATTATCGGGTCTTTTCAGGGTAACCTTTTTCGTCGTTTCCATTTTATCCATTAATTCTTTATAGGAAATAGGGTAAAGGAATTGATCGGATAATTCAGAATAGGCTTGAATGGTTCCTTCTTTCATTGCATCGATGATAATTTGAATAAAACTTCTCCACCCATTCTGAGGGGTCATGGGGAAATAAAACGGTTGATTTATTTTTTCCCGCATATCGATGACTCTCCATAGTCGTTTTGACCATATAACATCCGCTTCTCTCAGAGGAGAATAAGGGATTGGCAGCATCTGGGTAATGGCAGTTTTATCATATACGCCATCCCTGGGAGGTCCTTCAAGAACCTGTGCTTTGGAATTCAGTTTTATACCAAAAAGAAGAACCGGTACAAAAACCAAGAAGATTGCTTTTTTCATTTAACCTCCTAATAATGATGATGTTATTGCACTTTTAAGTTAATACCTGCAATGGTACGATCACCGTCAGGTCCTCTGACTGAAATCGCTTCAAACCATACACGTTTATTTTTCTTTGCAGTGGTGACCAGTTTAACAATATCCTGTGTCAATCTGTTCCCTGCGACTTTCACTTCCATTATATCCCCATTATAATCAGTAACGAAAGTAAAGCCAGTAACAACATATTTAAGGTCAAAGTCAAATCCGGGTGGCATGGTAGGAATAATATATGGACTGGCCAACAGAAGGCTACGGTTCACCACCCCTTCATGAACTCCCGCGATTTGTGCAATAGGGTCAGGGACTGTTTTAAGTCTGAACGTTGAATTGCCCATAGACTTAGTTTTACCCGAGAAAACAGCGCTTACATTCACTACGGCTTCTCTTGTTCCTTTTGGAAGATCATATACGATCCAGTTTTTCCCTTCGGGTCTTATCTTTCCAATCGAAATGATGGGAATGACTTTTTCCGGGCTTCCGGGGACTGAAATGTCGACCGGATTTTCTACGCCCACATAGAATACATTCATTTTGGATGGTGAGACAGTTATACCTGGTTTTGCCACGATAAAGTCATCCTTGAAATGATATGTCATTGTATCCCCAAGCGGGCTGACAATCTTGATTATCCCGGCAAACTTCTTCAGGCCTTCCGCAGTTCCACTGGACAGTTTCAGGGTAACAGTACCGTTGGACCCTTCGATTCGTGTGGCATTTTTAAAATTCCCTTCATACAGTGAATCGGAACCCATGACATATCTCACATCCGGATTTCCTTTGGTATCATAAGCTGCCACAAGAATTTCCGCCTGGTAATCTTCGCCTGTGAAAACATAACTGCTTTTAGGGATTACCTTTGCCCTGATCACATCAAATTTCCAGTCTTTCGCAGAGATGGCTGCAAGAAGGTAGGTAGAGATATCAAATTCGGCGTTGTATATTTCAGCTTTGATCTTATTGAGGATGGTAACA
This sequence comes from uncultured Bacteroidales bacterium, assembly GCA_903929315.1. Classification (GTDB taxonomy): domain Bacteria; phylum Bacteroidota; class Bacteroidia; order Bacteroidales; family FEN-979; genus CAIYUC01. The sequence goes on along the minus strand of CAIYUC010000225.1, from coordinate 16,252 downwards.
TCCGCTGCAAGAATAGTACGGTAAAAATTATGCATCTCCCAATTTTGTTTCTCACCCCCTGCAGCATAGAATGGTCCTTTCGTATCCAATCCTATTTTCATTGAATTTCTGTATTTAGGATCGACAAGTTCGAGAATTTGTTTTTTATACTGTTCAAGTCTTTCCCTTAAAATATGGGATTCTCCGGCAGATCCGTCTTCTGAACTGCCGATAAAGTAACGGGTTGTCCTGTCATAATTGTCTTTACTTTTTACTTCCCGTAATTTTATGGTCTTCGCTTCCTGCATAGTCTCGAGGCGTTCGGTAGTCTTTATGACCGTATATTTCACACTATCCACATATTTTAGAAGAGCCTGGGAAAGATTATGCACGGCTTGCGCTTTTTGCCAATATGGGCCTACTTTATTCGGGTTTATCAGGTACTGTGCTTTGAACTCACTAATGGTAATATCCAGTTTTTTTGAGAAATTCTCATTGGTTGTTTCCATACTTTCATTGACCACAAGAAAAGCGTCAAGGATTTGTTTCGAGACGTTCAGAGCAAGTAATGCAGTAAGGACAAGATACAACATTGCAATCATCTTTTGCCTCGGTGTCTCCTTATATCCAGTCATTTAGTTTATTAATTTTAGAAGTGAAAAAAAGGATTCAAGATTAACGGTTCTACTTATTTGGTGACATTCATTGCCGAAAGCATATTGCCATAAACCCTATTGAGGGTTGCAATGTTCTTTGCAAGGGCATCTACTTCATCCCTGAATCTTGCGGAATTTTCAACAGATCTATTCAGATTCTCCATCAATTTTCCCATGGTTTCATTGACCTTGTTCGTCACTTGCATATGGTCGTTAGAGCCTTGCAGGTGAAGCTCGTATAAAGCGTTCAGTGCAGAAAGATTATGTGAAATTTTCTGAAGTTGCTTATTATAGTTATTACCTTCGGTGGCAGAAGCATTTAAGGTTTCGGTTGTTTTAGAAAGCATTTCTGCAGACTGGTTATACCTTTCAATAAATTTGTTGGCTGAGTGTGTTACGCCTTCAATGCTCTTTGTGAATTCTTTATTTGTTGTAATTTCCTCTTTCAATGATTGGGAAGCTTCGGTATATGCATGGGATAAGGCTGCTGCACTTTTGGCAACCGACTGGATATGCTGGGTATGTTCTTCGGCGATATTTACATTATGATCCAGTGATTTTGCTGTTTTCCTGTATGATTCATTAAGAACGGATGCCGATTCGGTTGCGGATTTCAAAGTAGAAATATATTGGTCGTTGGCAAGAGAAGCATTGCTGACATTGGAAAGCTTGGAGGTTGTTTCGGTAAGATTTCGCAGCCCATCTCCCAAACTTTGAATCAACTCTGGCCCGATCTTCGCTTTTTCAAGCATGTTATCCAGTTCCTGTACGACCCCTTCCCCTGTTGTAAAATCTTTTTGTCCCACTTCGCCTCCATGATAAATGCCTGCTAATTGAGGATATACAAGACTCCAGTCAGGCTCAACATGGGGCGGTTCAAAAGCGGAGAAAAAGAAGATCATGGACTCAGTGCACAAACCCAAGATCAACATATAATCAGCGCCGGCGTAATGATTGATTTTAAACAGAGCACCCATGATAACCAAGGAAGCACCCCAACCATAAAGCTTGGCCATGAAGTTACGGTACCCTCTTGTCCGTACAAATGATAATAAACTCATAGTATAAAAGATTAGGTTTTAGTGGATAAAAATAAATTGATTTACTTTTACAAAGCGAAATTGATTAATTGTACACATGAGAGGCCCTGGCAGGGTTATCATCTTTTTGACGACCCAGGAAGGGCAGTACACAACGGAAACCGATGTAACATTTGCATGTATCCTGGAATTCAAAGGAACGGGAAGAAACCTGTAAATAGTATGCGATATCTTTCCAGGAACCGCCACGAATGACTTTACGTTTCATCGTTGGAGGATCGGTATCTTTAGCATTGTATGTATAATCTGGATTCAAATCCCAGGTAAAATTATAAGAGGAAGGATTAAATGCAGATCTGGTCCATTCTGCAACATTTCCCGCCATATCGTACAAGCCATAGTCGTTAGCCGGGTAATGCGCGACAATAACGGTTGTTGCGCCGCCATCGTCGATATAATTTCCACGTTTTGGTTTGAAGTTTGCAAGAAAACAGCCTTGGAAAGTACGCGTGTATGGGCCACCCCACGGATAAGGGTTTCCATCGTAACCACCACGTGCTGCCCATTCCCATTCAGCTTCGGTAGGTAACCGGTAATCGCTTACACCAGCTTCTGCTTTTCTGCCGGAGAGGTAGCTGTTTTTCAATTGGGTTCTCCAGATGCAGAATGCATTTGCTTGTTTCCAGTTTACTCCGACAACAGGATAATTGTCATAAGCAGGATGCCAAAAATATTTTTCTGTCATTGGATCGTTAAAAGAATAGACATAATCATGTATCCAGCAAAGTGTATCGGGATAAACATTAACAACTTCTTTTCTCACATAAACCGACCGGTCTTTCAAGCCTTGTGGCCGGTTTGCAAGGCCTGCATCTTTTGTATCACCCCCTGAGTAATCTTTACGGGCTGCTGCTTTCAGATCAACATAATAATATTCATAGTAGAGTTTTCGTGTATCAATTTCCTTTCTTCTGAAGAATCTTTCACTTTCAGGAAGATACATTTGACCAAGTGCATCCCGGATATCTTGCTGAGGGGAATTCCAATCCAGTTTGGAATCCCAGTTCAGATAAGGAGGATCAAAGGTTTCTCCGGTTTTTTTATTTTCCGAGATCAGGTAGACTTCGGGTTTGACTTCACCTAAAAGCCTGCGGGCAATGGAATCGCGAACCCAATAAACGAATTGCCGGTATTCATTATTGGTAATCTCGGTCTGGTCCATGTAAAAAGCCTGTACTGTTATTGTTTTTGGATTATTTAACTGGGCATATGGAACATCCTGATCACCAACCCCCATGGTAAAACTTCCCATAGGAATATAGACCATGCCAAAGGGGTCCTGCGGATAATATCGTTTTCTGTTCTTGACTCCTGTCAACTCGCCATTTCCTGAATTACCACAACTTCCCAGGAAGAGGAGGATAGCGGAATAAATGAGCAGTTTTTTCATTTCTTAGATGGTTAATGATGAAAAATAACGCTACTTATTGAGGTTTATTATTTTATTATTGTAAGAATCGAAAAATCAAAACGGCAAATTTAAACTATTCTATTAAAGGAACCTGGTATTTTTATAACTTTTCCTGAATTTTTCGGCTTCTATCTTGAAACAATAGTTTATCAAAGCTTCTATGGAACCATTGTTATTGATTCCGGTTCCAGATGTTCCAATGTCATATGATATCCCAATATGGAAATTCCGTACTGCGAATCCGATGATGACCGGGATTGCAGCAACTCCGTCCTGGTATCTGAAACCCAGTCCTCCCCAGATCTTTTTGTTATACATCAGAATCGCATCTATATTTCCCTGTATAGCCGCTCCGTCATACATTATTAATGCGTGGGGTTGAATCTCAAATCCCGGGTAATTTGGAACCGGCCAGTTATAACCACCCGTCAGGTAGTAGGTTCTCTTGAGTTGATAATTATTTCGTTTCTGCCTGGTTTGCAATAGCTGTGTAACAGAAAACCCGATATCATATTTGTCGGGAACTTTATAATATCCTCCCAGAGAACAATCGACTACCAGATCGCTTTGTTTATCTGTCGCTTGAAGTAAAGGATCTCCTGTATCAATGATTTTATCCTTAAATGTTGAGTAATCCAGCTTTGTATTTTGGAACATGGCTTCTCCACCGATTCCCAGGGTCCCAGGTCCCAGATCCATCCGGTATGCATAATCGAGCTTGACCTGAATTGTGCTAAAAGGTCCAAGCTTATCTTGCATTATGCTCCCTCCCAGGCCACCATGAAGGAATTTCAAAGGGGAATCTATGGTCACGTAAAATGTTTGAGGAGCTACCGAATTCCCATCCGCATCTTTGAATCCTATCCATTGCTGCCTGGCCAGGCCGGTGACACAAATTCCTTCATTACTTCCGGTATAGCCCGGGTTGAAAGCCATATTGATATACATGTATTGGGTGAGCAAAGGTAACTCTTGTGAATATATAGTAATACCAAAAGAAAACGTTAAGAAAATGAAGAGTAGCTTACGTCTCATCAAGGTTTTTTTATTATTTTTTCGCATCGGGTGGAATCCTGACTTTACATCTTCCCTGGTGCGAAAAACCGGGCTAAAAGTAATATTATTTTTGTTATGTTGATAACCATTGATGCAAATAATTGAAATTACCTGATTCTTATTCTTTAGTAAAGATCTCAAATGTAATGGTTATACCTCTTTTTTACAAAATAGTTTCACCTGCTAACAAGGACTGGATTCAATAGGGATGTGTATATTGCGATACTTTTCCCAACCAGGTATTATTATCTTTGTTTCGTCTTTCACTAAAACTTCAGCCATGGCATTTTTCCTGTTAAAAGAAAAACCGTTTACAAAAAAATGGTTTCTTTCCTATAGCCTTATCATCCTTGGATCATTCATCCTCGCATCAGGCTTTGTTTTGTTCATTACCCCCTATAAGATCACCCCCGGAGGAGTTTATGGCATTTCGATTATGCTTCATTACCTTCTGGGTACACCAGTTGGTACCATGGCGTTAGCCTTCGATATACCTCTGACACTGATCGCCGTCAAAATTCTGGGCCCACGGTTCGGGTTTAAAACTGTGCTCGGTTTTTCCCTCACGGCTATCTTTACAGATACGCTTACCTATTTTTGGGGTTATGAACCGCTGGTAAAAGGCGATGCATTGCTCTCTTCCATTTTTGGCGGTGTGTTACTTGGATTAGGAATAGGCTTAATTTTCAAATCCAAAGCAACATCCGGCGGAACCGATATTGTAGCCATGATTCTCAATAAATACACAAAGCTTCCCCTGGGTCAGCTAATGATCTATGTGGATTCAGTCATCGTACTATTTGGGTTGATCGTCTTTAAGGACTGGAAGATCCCTTTATATTCATGGATCGTTATTTTTATCACCGGAAAAGTAATTGATATTGTGATAGAGGGAATAAGTTATGATAAAAGCTTATTTATCATATCAGACAAGCATGAAGAGATCCGTGAAAAGATCCTCAATAACCTGAACCGCGGAGGAACTTATATTGACGGTAAAGGGATGTACAATATGGCCGATCGCAGAATCATCTTCACTGTGGTCAGCCGGAGGGAACTTACCTTGCTGGAAGAATATATTCAGGTGATCGATCCGAAAGCTTTTCTAACCGTCCTGAATGCGAATGAGATTCTTGGAGAGGGATTTAAATCCCTGAAGGAAAAAATAGGAGAATAAGCTTATTTCCTGAAAAGGTTGATAATATCATTACCATTAGCGAAGATCACCAGTCCGAAGATAATCACCATACCTATTATTTGTGCATATTCCATAAATTTATCGCTGGGTTTTCTCCGGAAAATTAACTCGTAAATGATGAACATTACAAATCCGCCGTCGAGCGCCGGAATAGGCAGAAGATTGAGGATTGCCAGCATGATAGACAGAAAGGCCGTCAGAGACCAAAATGCATACCAATCCCATGTTGAAGGGAAGATGTTTCCTATGGTAATGAACCCTCCTACCGATTCATATGCATTTTTCTGTGAAAATATGACTTTGATCGATTTCAGATAGCTTCCGGCCCGTTCGAAAGTCCTGATAAAACCGGCAGGTACGGCTGTCAGCAGATTGTAACTCTTATCCTTAAAGGCAAGAAGTTTCTCAGGACTACGTGGGTGCACACCAATTAACCCCTGGTGTGTGACCTGGACCGGGATTCGCAGTGTATCCTTTTTCCTGATAAGAATAACCAACACTTGCTTATCCTTATATTGTTGGACAGTGTGCCTGAACTGATCGAAAAACGGCAGCAGTGTGTCATTCAACCCGATGATCCTGTCGTTGACCAATATTCCTGCTTTACTTGCAGGAGTACCCGTTGGTACCGCCTCAACTTCAAACGGGAATCCCACAGAAATAACAACTGCTGATTTCAGTTTGAGGGGCTTGCTAATAAACTCTTTAGGAATCGTAACCTCCCACGGTTTTCCATTTCGAATCACCTCAATCGTTTTGGCTTCATTCAAAATAATATTTTTGGGAATATCGTGGAATGCTTCCACTTTTTTATGATCTACTGAAAGAATTTGATCTCCGTTTCTCAGGCCCATCTGGTAACCCAATGAATCAACCATGATCCCGTATTTCACGGCGGATGTCGGAAGATACTGTTCACCATAAAGAAAAAGAAGGAAAATATAGATAAAAACTGCAAGAATTATATTGACAGTCACGCCGCCAAGCATAATGATCAAACGTTGCCAGGCCGGTTTTGAACGGAATTCCCATGGCTGAGGGGGTTGTTTCATTTGCTCCATGTCAAGCGACTCATCTATCATACCAGCGATCTTGTTATATCCTCCTAGGGGAAGCCAACCCAGCCCATATTCTGTTTCCCCCCTTTTAAACTTGAAAATAGAGAACCAGGGATTAAAAAAGATATAAAATTTATCTACCCGCACTTTAAACCATTTTGCCGTGGCAAAATGTCCCAATTCATGAAAAATGACCAGGATGGATAAACTTAAGAGAAGTTGAACGATTTTAATAAATATTTCCATTAACTATTTTTTAAATTTGTTTATATTGATTCTGTTATTATATGTTGCGGATGTATTCAACAGCGCGGTGTCGTGTATCCGTATTTGTATCTACATAATCCTCGTAGGATGGTTGATAAATAAAAGGAACCGTTTGAAGGCATTTTTCAATAATATCAGGCATTTCGAGAAATGTCAGCCGGTCTTCCAGGAATGCCTGAACAGCAATTTCATTCGCTGCATTCAGTACGCAAGGCATATTCCCTCCTTTGTGTAAAGCTTCGTAAGCAAGGTCCAGATTCCTGAAGATCCCTGTATCAGGCGATTCAAAAGTCAGTTGAGGATAATCTTTGAAGCTGAATCGCGGAAATGCTGAGCTAACCCGCTCCGGATACGATAAAGCGTAAAGAACCGGGACTCTCATATCCGGCAGTCCCATTTGCGCTTTCATGGAACCATCAATAAACTGGACGATGGAATGAAGGATGGATTGGGGGTGAATGACAACTTCTATTTGTTCGGGTAAAAGATTGAATAGCCATCTGGCTTCGATCACCTCAAGTCCTTTATTCATAAGTGAAGCTGAATCAATTGTAATTTTGTCCCCCATTTTCCAGTTAGGGTGTTTCAGAGCAGCTTCTTTTTTTACGTTCATTAAGTGAACTTTGTTTTTCCCGTGGAACGGGCCTCCGGAAGCCGTTAAAAAGATCTTTTCGACAGTGTTGTATCGTTCTCCGGTAAGGCACTGAAAAATAGCAGAATGTTCGGAATCGACCGGTATGATCGTAACTCTGTTTTTTAATGCCTGTTTCATTACAAGATCGCCAGCAATAACAAGGGTTTCCTTGTTTGCAAGAGCCACATTCTTACATGCCGCAATAGCAGTGAGGGTTGGCTTAAGTCCTGCATAGCCAACCAATGCATTCAGTACCAGGTCAATGCTGTCCATTTCTACAATCTGGGAAAGGGAATCTTCACCGGCAAAAACCTTTATCGGATAAGACTTGAGCGCATCCGCTACTTCCTGGTAACAATCATCCCTCCTGATAACGACAGCATTCGGGCTGAATTCTTTTGCCTGACGGATCAGCAAATGACAATTTGATTGAGCGGTAAGAACTTCAGGAGTAAACAAGCCCGGATTCTGCCGGATCACATCCAGTGCCTGTGTTCCGATTGAACCCGTCGAACCCAATATTGCAATGCGCTTTTTCACAGGATCCGGAATTTGTTAAAAGGTGATAAAATCTTTTGGATTGACCGGGTTTCCATTGTACCACAATTCAAAATGCAGATGAGGACCCGTCGACATCTCACCTGTGTTTCCTAAAATGGCTATGGGATCGCCTGCTTTCACAATTTCTCCGGTTTTTTTCAGCACTGCAGAATTATGTTTATAGACCGATACAATATTCTGAGGATGCTGGATAACGATGACATAACCGGTCTCCAATGTCCAGTTACTTAAGATCACCGTTCCATCAAGAACAGCTTTTATTGCCTCGTTTTGTTTGGATACGATATCCACACCATAATGATTTTCGAACGGTTTGAATTCATTTGTAATGATCCCTTTCAAAGGTGAAAAGAACAATACACCGCCAATAGAGGTTCTCTTCTGGAATGCATTTTCAGAGTTCTCCATCCGGTAAATATTATATTTCCCCTGGTTGTCAATCTCAAGTCTGAGCATGGAGTCTTCCACCGATCGCTTGATTTTAATATTACTATATTTATTGAGTACATCCTTGTTGGAAAGTGGAATATCAGTGGTCAGGTCTTTTCCGTTAATAATGTCTTTGAGGTTCTGGAAATACAATTCTTTTTTTATAAGGACTTTCTCAATGGAATCCGTCTTCTTTTGCAGTTTGTATAATTTTTTCTGAATATCCACACTGGTATAACCGGGAATGTATTCACGCAATGGAGTAAATGCAATCAGGTAGCTTGTCAGGAAGATCAGTATGATGGTTAATGAGCCGAGCGCAGTAAAAACATTCAACCGGGATAACCGGAAAGTAAAACGTTCTTCCAGTGTCTCATCATTCATAAAGACAAGCCGGTATTTGTTTCGCAGCTTGCTGTACCATTTTTTTTTGTTTTTTTCCTTCTTTTCAGTGGACATCCGTAACCTTATTTCTTAATCTATCTTTGTATGTCTTCCGTAAACTTGGATATGAAAACGATGCAAAGTTCGCAAAATTTGATCATCCCCGGAAAATACAGAAAGAAATGAACGGGTAAAATCCCATTAAATTATTTGCAGGTCTTATTTTCATAAGGCTTTGAATTCATCCTGAAAATGTGTTCGAATTCAAAAAATTAAAATATTTTTGTAAAAAATCAGTTTATAGAAATTAAATCCTGATGTTTTGAATTATAAGAGAAGAAATACTGTCCTGATTCTACTTACCTTCTTGCCGGTTTTCATTTTTATTACTTCCTGTTCCACGAAAAAGAATACCTGGACGCGAAGGGCATATCATAACACAACTGCTCATTATAATGTTTACTGGAATGGGATGGATAATATGCGCACGGGGATCAAGGATTTCCATGCGAATGTGAAGGATAATTTTGCAGTCATTCTCCCGGTTTATAATTATGGGAACAAAGCAAGTGCCTCGAAAATGAGCCAATATGCAGATATTGCTATCAAGAAAGCCCAAAAATGTATTACAAAACACTCAATGATATTCAATAAGAAGGAATATAACAAATGGATCGATGACTGTTACCTGCTCATGGGAAAGGCATATTTCTACAAACAGGATTATTCGATGGCCAGAAGAACGTTTGAATTTATCATTAAAACGTATAATAACAGTGACATTAAATATGACGCTATGCTATGGATGGCACAGGCCAACATGCAGATTGGCGACTTCTCCCGTGCCGAACCCATACTTGACATGATTCAAAACAAGATAAAAGGTGGCCAGGCGCCTGATAAATATGAAAAAGAACTGAATCTTGTTTATGCAAATTTTTATATCCTTCAAAAAAACTATTCACCTGCTGTAGATTACCTGAACAGGGCTGTCGAATTAAACCTGAAGCATACTCTGAAGTCGAGATGTCTTTTTATCCTGGCACAGATCCACCAGAATAACGGTGAATTAGAGGAAGCTTCAAAATTATATGAAACGGTTATTAAACGGAATGCTTCCTTCGATATCGAATTCAATTCAAAGATCAACCTGGCTCTTTGTTATATCGCCAATTCAGGGAATAAGAAATATATTGTGAAAAAGCTTATAAAGATGCTGAAGGATGATAAGAATAAAGAACAGCTCGACCAGGTTAACTTTGCTCTTGCAGAAGTTTACCTAAAAGACAGCGATACATTGACGGCTATCGATTATTTAACCAAATCTGTTGCAACCAGTAAGACGAATAACTATCAAAAGGCAATATCTGCTCTTCAACTTGCTGATATTCATTTTGTAAGAAAAACTTACCCAAAAGCTCAGGCATATTATGATAGCACGATGCGGTTTTTACCCAAAGACTATCCGAATTACAAAGAGTTAAGTAAACGAACCCTTACGCTTACCAACCTTGTCACTAACCTAGTGACTATTGAACGGGAAGACAGCCTTCAAAAACTTGCTAATATGACCGAACGGCAAAGAAATGAAGTCATCGATAAGATCATTGCAAAAGTTATTGAAGCAGAGATCAAAAAGCGGGAAGAAGAACAGTTACGACAAGAAGCCATGCTTTTTGGTCAAAATTCAGAGACACCCATGTCAGGAAGTGGTGTAGGAGTGGGCGCCTGGTATTTTTACAATCCGACTACACTGGCAAGCGGGTATACGACATTTATTAAAAAGTGGGGTCATAGAACACTTGAAGATAATTGGTTTTTGAGTGATAAAAATATGGTTGTCCTGGCCAATGAAAACCCGTCCGACACTTCCTCAGAGGAACCAGGAGATACTACAGGAGGTAAGAAAAAAGAAGATAAAAAGGTAGATAATAACAAGTCAAGGAGTTATTACATGAAGGATATTCCCTTCAAGCCTGAGCAAATCGAAGCTTCCAATACTAAAATCATCCAGGCATATTACAACCTCGGTTTTATTTATGTGGAAGGATTGCATGATTATGTGGGATCCATAGGTTCTTTTGAAACTCTTTTGAGCCGGTTTCCTGAAAACAAATATTATGTAGCTACCTGCTTTGAATTATATCGTTTATATGGAGACCTTGAGAATAAAGAAAAGAGTGATTATTATAAAAACCTTGTTCTGACAAGGTTCCCGGAAACAGATTTTGCCAAACTCCTTATAAATCCGGATTATTATAAAGAAGTCCAGTCAAAACAACAGGAGGCAGCTAATCTTTATGGAGATACTTATAAAGCGTTTTCAAATCAGCAATATTATATGGTCATCAACAACTGTGACCTTGCATTAAAAACATACCCGGGAGACACTGCTTTATTACCAAAATTTGAATACCTGAAAGCATTGGCAACAGGGAAAATCGAAGTGGTGGATTCGCTTGTGGCGGCGATGAATCTGGTGATCAGGAAATACCCGAAAAGCACCGTAAAGCCTCTTGCACAGAATGTCCTGAACTATCTTGGAAAACAACACAATTCAAAGGGAGAACAGGTTCTGATCGATTCCGTTCAGGTGCAGGAAACCGGTCCAAAGATTTACACTTTTAACCCTGATGCGATTCATTTTTATGTTTTGATCGTTAATAACGAAAAAAACGACGTTGAAGCCCTGAAAGTAAAGATCTCAGATTTCAACTCCAAATTTCATGATCTGGAGAATCTACAGGTAAATAGCCTTTTGTTGGAGGGAAATCAGGAAATGATTACGGTAAATAATTTTGAAAACCGTGAAAAAGGTTTGAATTATTATATTTCCATCAAGGATAATGATTATATTTTCACAAAATTGAAGCAAACCGGCGAATATTACCAATTTGTGATCTCTGCGGATAATTACCCGGTTTTTTATAAGAGCAAGAATATCCAGCAATACCAGCGATTCTTTGAGAAAAACTATCCGCTCGTCAAATAGTATTGTTATTCGGGTTTCCATATTCGATGCTCGATACTGCCTGCCTGACTGACTGCGTCAGCAGGCAGGCAGGGATACTCGATACTCGATGTCTGTATTGCTTACTGTCTATTGCCTATTGCCTTGTCTTGCTCCAGTTTCATTAATTTGTAAATAATCTGAATATTTGTTATAACTTTGGTTTTTCAAAAGAAATGAATTTAGTGCCAATTTTTAAATGTTATGGTAAAAAACAGGGAAAATGAAGTTCCGTCGATAAACCTGTTAGGTTCAGGAACGATTGTCAAAGGAGAAATAAAGTTGATTGGTGATTTCAGGATTGATGGAACATTTATCGGAACGATCAACTGCAAGGGGAAGGTTGTAGTTGGACCCACTGGTGTGATTGACGGTGAGATCATCTGCCAGAATGCTGATTTCTCAGGTGAAATAAAAGCTACTGTGAAAGTCAGCGAATTGCTCACATTAAAAGAGTCGGCAAAATTTTCCGGTGACATTACCACGAACAAATTAGCTATTGAACCGGGAGCAAAATTCTCCGGAACTTGTATCATGGATGGGGCTGAAACAAAAACGACTCCATCTCCGGTAAAGCATGATGACCTTCGATCAAAAGAAGCGGCTTCTTAGCAATTATGCCCGTTATTCCAGTATGGCATTTCAAATGCTGGCGATCATACTATTGGGAGTTTTCGCTGGGTTCAAGCTGGACCAATGGATACATACCAAACCCATTTTTACAATTATCCTTTCCTGTGCGTCGGTGATCCTCGCCATTTATACTGTTACCAGAGATCTTCTGAAGAAGAAATAGGCTTACCTTTTCAACTGAATAAATTTTTCACTTTTCAGTTTTCAGTCTTACCTTTTAACTATTTACTTTTCACTTGCATTTGTTGTTTTTTTACTATTCCTGCAAGCAAGTGCAAACGAAAAGTAAAAAGGGGTTAATACATTCTCCGTGTATGCAAGTGCAAACGAAAAATGAAAAGATAAAACTGAACACTGATAACTGAAAAGTGAAAAGTGTCTTGTTTGCGTCACTTGAGCTATTTTTTTTAAGCATCCTGTTTGGCCTTGAGCTTCAGGTTTTTTCTAGCAGTATTGATGCTTGAAACAAAGATTGCCAATAATTCATTCGCTTCCTGTTTCAGGTCTTTTATCTTCTCCGACGGAAAGATGTTGGTTTCCTCAATTAATTCAAGCCAATACAAGGTTTCTTCAGTTTCTTCCACCACAATTTTAAGTTTACTGACAAAATCTCTTGCTGATGCCGGGCGGCATGCCGCCCGGTACTTTGATCCTATTGAAATCGCTGATCTCAATAAATAAGCTGCAATCATCCTTGCTGTTCTTGTTTCCGGCATGCTATCAACCATGTGAATGATCCTGACACAAAACAACAGTGTCCTTTCCTGTAAATTTTCTTTTTTCATATGACCTCGTTTAGTTATTATACCCATTAATCGGTCGAATTCAAAAAGGTAATACGTTTTGGGGAATTTTTTTTGAGAGTTCTATGTACCTTTGCCTCATGAAGTCCATTTATTTCGACTTTTTACGTAAACTGATCATTTTTTCAGTTATCCTGAGTTTTATTGCCATTGGCTTGTTATTTCTGCTCCCAAAAGCTTATATCACTCCGGTGTTACCGTTTTTGTTTATCTTTTTTCTGACTATAACATTGATCTCTTATTATATTCTGATCAAGGCTGCACAAAAGAAATTTATCCGGTTTCTGAATTATTATCTCCTTACCACGACCGTTAAATTGTTATTATTCATTGTTGTTCTGATCACCTATATCATGCTCAACAGAAAGGATGCCGTACCTTTTGCGCTTTCCTTTTTTATTCTTTATCTGTGTTATACCATATTTGAAGTTGTCTCTATCGTCGGGTATTCAAAAACCATACAGAAGTAGCCTCAACGAAATTCCCTGTTTAATAATCAAGGAGTATAAACCCTAAATACCCAACTATGTTTTGGTTTGGCACATGTTTTGACTGGGTCGGAAAAGAAAAAAATAGTACATTTGCTGCACTTTATGGGTTTAGTCTATATAACAAGAAAAGAGCATTTTAATGCAGCTCATCGCCTTTTCCGGCCGGAATTATCCGACGAGGAAAATTTAGAGGTTTTCGGGAAATGTTCGAATCCAAAATGGCATGGACATAATTATACATTGTTAGTGACAGTGAAAGGTGAGGTCAATAAAAAAACCGGATTTGTAGCTAATCTAAAGGAATTGAGCAATGTGATCAACGACAGGATCATTTCTAAAATGGATCACCGTAACGTTAACCTGGAAGTGGATTTTATGGAAGGTAAGCTGGCCTCAACTGAAAACATGGCAATTGCAATCTGGAAGGAGCTGGAATCTGAAGTTAAAAAAATGAATGCCACTTTGCATTGTATAAGACTGGAGGAAACGGAAAAAAATAGTGTAGAATATTACGGAGAATAACACGTTCAAATAATACAACCACACTCTCATGACTGAAAAAGAGAAAAAACTGAGTTACGAAAAATATGAAGCTTACGATCCAGAGCGTATCGAAGAAATGAGCGGACATTATAAAGAAATTCTCCGGTTAATCGGCGAGAATCCTGATCGTGAGGGCTTGGTGCGGACTCCATTACGTGTATCCAGGGCGATGCAATTTCTTACACAAGGGTACAATCTCGACCCCGAAGAGATCCTGAACTCTGCAAAATTCAGGGAAGAATACAGGGAAATGGTCATTGTTAAAGATATTGAAATATATTCATTGTGTGAACATCATCTGATCCCGTTTTTCGGAAAGGCTCATGTAGCTTATATTCCGGATAAATACATAACAGGGCTGAGCAAGATTGCACGTGTTGTCGAAATTTATGCCCGTCGTCTCCAGGTGCAGGAAAGACTCACAACGCAAATAAAAACTGCTATTAATAACGCATTAAAACCATTAGGTGTAGCTGTTGTTATTGAAGCTCAGCATTTATGTATGTCGATGCGTGGCATCCAGAAGCAAAATTCTGTTACTACCACCTCTGATTTTATCGGGGCGTTTGAACGGGATAAAACGCGGGCTGAATTTTTGCAACTGATTGGCACACGGTTACATTAATGAATTATAAACGTTCAATCTTTATAAATATGAATACAGATATGGAAAACAAAGGATATTATGTTCCTGAACAAGGTTATGCCGTGATGGCGGCGACAAAATCTTTTATGGCCCAGGTATTCCTGTGGATGACTTTTGCCATGGCGGTCACAGCCATTACGGCTTACATGTTTGCATCTTCCCAATCGCTGATCATGAGTTTACGGAACCCCATAACCGGTGGTTTATCAGGGCTAGGATGGATTGTTACTTTAGCGCCAATTGGGTTTGTCCTGCTCATGTCATTCGGATTCCAGAAATTGTCACCGGCATTGATGGCACTCCTTTTCATTGCCTTTTCGGTCCTGATGGGAATGAGCTTAAGCTTTATTTTGCTCGTTTATACGGCTGCATCTGTTTATAAAACATTTGCAGTAACTGCCGCAATGTTCGGGATTATGGCAGTATTAGGCTATACTACAAAAACGGATCTAACCCGTTTCGGATCGCTTATGATGATGGGAGTGTTCGGTATCATCATTGCCATGGTTATAAATATGTTTCTCCATAGCGGAACCATGGATTATATTATCAGTTTTATAGGAGTCCTTGTATTTACAGGTCTGACCGCTTATGATGTACAGAAACTGAAAAAGATGAGCCTGTCAGGGATGGAGGAAACGGGTGATGGAAACGTTCGCAAACTCAGTATCATGGGAGCGCTGACACTTTACCTGGATTTCATTAACCTGTTTTTGTTTCTGTTGCGATTCCTTGGAAATCGAAGGTAAATACAGGACTACAAACTTCAAGCTACATGGAATCAACACTAAAAGCCGATCCCCTGTCAGGGGTTGATTTCATTAAACCAAATATCTTTGTATGAACGCTTACGTATTCCCCGGCCAGGGGGCCCAGTTTCCAGGAATGGGAAAAGATCTTTACGAAAATTCCGCTCTTGCAAAAGAATTGTTTGAAAAAGCCAATGAAATTCTTGGGTTCCGTATTACCGACATGATGTTTTCCGGAACTGAAGAGGCCCTCAGGCAGACCAAGGTTACGCAACCGGCTATCTTTCTTCACTCCGTAATTCTCGCATTCACAATAGGTAATAATTTTAAGCCGGATATGGTTGCCGGACATTCTCTTGGCGAATTCTCTGCCCTGGTGGCCAATAAAGCCCTTGCTTTTGAAGACGGATTACGACTTGTATCAAAACGAGCCCAGGCTATGCAAAAAGCCTGCGAAAAGGAACCTTCAACAATGGCAGCCATCCTTGGGCTGGACGATAAACTTGCCGGGGAAATTTGCCGTTCGATCGACGAGATAGTCGTTCCTGCTAACTATAACAGCCCCGGGCAGATAGTCATTTCCGGTAGTATAAAAGGTATTGAAATCGCCTGTGAAAAGATGAAAGCAGCAGGAGCCCGGAGAG
>CAIYUC010000224.1 GCA_903929315.1 uncultured Bacteroidales bacterium | reverse complement strand
CTCCATAAGTATATTGATTTGTCATTGAGTTATAAGTGCCGATAAGGGCAGTCTGGATCCCATCCACTGTTGAAAGCGCCGTTTTATCGGAAATCTCTTTTGCAGGATCCTTATTAATGATCTTCTTACAGGAGGGAAAAGCTATCCCGGTAACTGTAAATATGACAATTATATAAAATATCTTTTTCATATCTTAACCTTTTTAAAATTAGAGATTCACGTTTATTCCAATAGTCATTGTCTTTCCCTGCGGTGGACTCAGATAGGTGACGCTCTGGGTAATATTTCCGGATGAGTCACGGTTCACTTCCGGATCCCATCCTTTAAATTTGGTCCATGTCAGCCAGTTCTCGGCATTCACATATAGTCTCAGGCTGGTCATCTTTATTGTTTTCGCCCATTTTACAGGTAATGTATAACCAAGACTGACGGCTTTCAGACGGATATAACTGCCATCGTCAAGGTAACGCGTTGAGTTGTGTGTGGAATAAGTGTTGGTCCACAAATTTTGGGGTACATCGGTGATATCACCGGGTTTCTTCCAGGCATTTTCAAGTGTTGTCATCTGGTTCCAGTTGGCTCCGATCTGTCCGCCCTCAAAGAATTTACCGTCATCCCTGTAAACATTATTTCCCCATTGGTAGGTTACATTAATTTTGAGATCAAACCCTTTGAAGGAGAATGTATTATTTATCCCTCCGAACCATGTCGGATAAGGATTACCGGTTACGACAGAGTTGTTCTGGAAGAAGTTTTTATCGTTATCATCCCATGGTCCTACCTTACCATTTCTCAGCTTGAATAATTCCTGACCTGTGTTGGCATCAACCCCGGCATAGGGAACCAATCTCCAGGCACCGATCGGATAACCCTCCTGTGCCTGGTTGTTACCATAATTTTCTCCTGAAAGGATCTGTCCGTCAATACTTAGTACCTCATTTTTATTATGACTGATATTAAAATCTGTTACCCATTTGAATTTCCCTGTAAAGTTATTGCTTGTAAGGAATATTTCCAGCCCTTTGTTTTCAAGGGATCCGACATTCATGGCAACGAAGGATGATCCAGTCGTTTGTGGTATGCTGACATTAAGCAGCATATTTGTGGTAAGTTTATAATAGTAATCGAATCCCCCGGAGAATCTCCCTTTAAATAAACCAAAATCAAATCCTACGTCCGTCTGAGCAGTAGATTCCCATCCGAGTTTAGGATTACCAACGGTATTCACCCTGATGCCCGGATATCCATTATAGGTGGTGGAGTTATAAGAGCCGAAATATGCATAATTTCCTATTCCTGCATTTCCGGTAACACCATAACTGCCTCTCAACTTAAAGAAAGATAAGACCTTTTTCGCATTTTCAGGAAAGAATTTTTCTTCTGTAACAGTCCATCCTGCTGAAGCAGCTGGGAACAATCCCCATTTTTGATCGGGTCCGAAACGGGATGATCCGTCCCGGCGCAAGCTTACCGACAAATAGTACTTATTGTTGTATGCATAGGAAACACGGCCGATCCAGGAAAGGAATCCATACGACTCGATCCAGTTATCCATGGTCTTGACCGTTCCATCAGAAGGCTGTTTCATTAAAGCGCTCGGAAAGTTTGCTCCATTGATCCACATTCCATTTTCAGTGCTGTTCTGTGCCTGGAACCCAAATAGTCCGGTGATCGCATGTTTCCTGAAGGACTTGTCAACGTTTAAGGTCAGGAAGTTTGTCCAGTCCTCCACATTATCCCTGCGGTCAGTTGCGTTTGAATTTGCCGCGCTGAGAGTAATCCTTCCTTCATATTTATAATCCTTCATATAAATATTATTCAGGCCGAAATCGTTTCTCAGGGACAACCATTTTGTGAACTTGAATTCAGCAAATGCATTTGCCAGGACCGACAATGTCCTGACGTCTGATATCAGGTTATCACGGGTTGCAGCGGTATTGGTTAAATTTGATGAGTCCGGTCTGAAATACCCTCCTGTAGTCGAATAAATAGGCATTATCGGAAGAGACCTGCTTTGGGCAGTTCCGAGTCCCCCTGCCCAGCCCGTCGGAACCCTGTTCTGGATGGTATAGGAAATTCCCGTATTTGCTCCGAAAGAAAATCGCTCAGAGGCAAAATGTGTAAAATTCATACGCCCGTTAATACGCTGGAAATCATTCTTTTTTATGAATCCTGACTCACCGTAATAGCCACCTCCCAGGTAATACTGTGTTTTGGTAGTACCACCTGAAGCTGACAAGTTGGCTGACTGCATGTATCCTGTCTGGAGACTTTCATCGATCCAGTTTGTATTGGTGTTATCAATGATCTTTTTATTGGCCAGGTAAGTTGCCTGTTTTTGTTCAGCAGTTTGATTTTTATAATCAATTTGGTAAAGTAACCTTGTATTATAGATCCCAAAAGGAAGCTGCTCATAAAAAGCCTGTTCGGTCCCCATATTTGAATTAGCCCAGGCCTCCTTTCCAAGCCGGAGGTATTCAGGACCATCCAGCACGTCCAATTTATGGGTGACAGTGCTGATCCCGGCATAATAATTAAAGCTGATGTTGGTCTTGGCTTGTCCTTCTCCCAATTCTCCTTTTTTCGTGCTGATCAAAACGACACCATTGGCACCCCTTGCTCCATAGATAGCGGCAGCGGCTGCATCCTTCAATATTTCAATGGAGGCTATTTCATCGGGGTCAATCTGAGAAAGCACATTCGACTTATCGGGAAAACCAGCATCATTTGTAAAGCTTCCTGTGACAATCGGTACACCATCAACAACATATAACGGCTCACTACTGGCATAGATGGAAGAGGTACCGCGAATACGGAAGGTCACACCTCCGCCCGCAAGACCGTTATCGGATGTTACCTGGACACCGGGGGCCTTGCCTTGCAAGGTTTTACTGAAATTTTCCACCGGTATTTCCTTAATCTCTTCCGATTTCACTGAGGAGATGGAACTGGTAATGTCCCTTTTCCGTTTCGTCCCGTAACCGATCACCACCACTTCATCCAGCATCATTTTATCTTCTTCGAGTAAAAAATCATGGCTGATCGTTTGATCTTTAACAATTGTCAAAGCTATAGTCTGTCGCTGATAACCCGTATAGCTCACGATCAGATTGACTTTGCCGACAGGTGCCTTGAAGCTGAATTTACCGTCAATATCTGTCGACACACCTATGTTTATTCCTTCCAGGTACACATTGGCGCCTGGTAACTTTTCTCCCGTTTTCTTGTCTGAAACCGTTCCCTGAATGGTTCCTGTCTGGGCGAATCCGGCAGAAATGCCGAAGACCAGCATCACAAGTACGAAAAGCAGTTTAAATCGTAAATTTTTTATCATACTCCTGGTTTTTTAATTGATTGATTACAGATTTGGTACATTATTTGTTATTTTTGATACACAAAATTTCTTTTTCAAAAATAAAAAGAATTATCAATTATTCTTTTTTTTATTTAATTTTATTTCTTTTTGAATTTGTATATTTGATTGAATTTGTATATTTGCCCATTGATAAATTAATAACAATCTAATATATTTGACCAATAATATAATTTATAAACAATTTAAAAATCCTGCTTCCTTATGAGAAATTTTACGCTTCCTTCATTAAAACGAACCATGGCAATCGTTGCTATGGTTTTCATGACCGCTGTTGTTCTCGGTCAAATGCCAAACGCAATTACCATTACGCCTTCAGGCGCAACTGCGTATGATACCCTTACACTTACATTCGATCCGAGTAAGGCCTGTTTCAGTACCGCCACACTTGTTGGTGCATCTTCAATCTACATACATTCAGGTGTTACGATCGGTGGGGCAACCTGGCAGGATGTAATAACTTTTGATGGAGTCGGTAAAGATGGAACTCCAACACTCCTTCATTCAAATGGCGACGGTACATATTCGATTAAATACCAGCCATTTGGTTATTATGGATTCCCGGCAGGCTCGGTTGTGACACAGATTTGCGCTGTCTTCAATGGTGGGGACTGGAACCATGATGGTCGTGATTTTAAACCTGACCAGACTTGCGGGGACTTTTTCATCCCGCTACATTATACGGCATCCACGCCAAGCTTTGTATTTACTGTTAATATGCAAAAAGCCATGAATGACGGTATCTTCGATCCGGCCAGTGGCGATGCGGTTTATACTGTATTGGAAGGCTACGACACTGTCCCGATGGTCACAGTGGGTGGTACCACACCTAACAAATTCACTGCTACTATTTCTACCGGTGTCGATTCAGGTGTTGTTTATAATTACAAATTCAGGATCAACACTGTCCTGTATGAAACTGTAGAACGCCAGATCACTGGCGCCCCGGGGCCAACAGCAGTAGAAAATTGGTGGAATGACCAGGCACTCGCTCCACCTAACGTAATTACCTTCAAAGTGAAGATGAAATACCAGGTAGGCCTCGGAAACTTCCATCCTATAACTGATTTTGTTAACTTTGCAGGATCATTCAACGGTTGGGCCAATTCTACACATATGATCGGTCCCGTGGATACAATTGATTATGTCTATACACTCGACACGATACTCAATGACAGTCTCACCGTTCAAATGTTCAAGTTCAAGATCAACGGCAGTTGGACTACTTCGGAATTTCCGAATGGCGGACCAAACCGTTATTTCTGGATCCCGGCTAAGCCCATGACCGCATCTTATACCTATAATGATTACGATACCTCTGAAGTACCTGTAACCTTTAAAGTTCGTATGGCTTACCAGATCAAGGCCGGCCATTTTATACCGAAGCATGATTACCTGGATATCGCAGGAGACCTTAACGGATGGTCAGGTTTTGATGTACTTTTCAAAAGGGACACTGCAGCATCTCCGGATAGTATTTATGCAATCACCCTGGGTGTAAAGAAGACTTACATCGGTAGCGGACAAGTAGGATTCAAGTTCAGGATAAACGGGGACTGGAATACATCAGAATTTCCGGGCGGTGGCGCAAATCGTTATTTACCCGTTCACGACACGGCTGGCGGAGTTAAAAATACCGTCGATGTCTGGTATAACAATCTGAATCCTAATATTCCTACACCTCCATGGGCATATAATCTTGCGATCCAGGGAGACCTGATAGTTCCGAATGCCCTTACCGGTATATATACCTATGAGGATGTGAATTCTTTACCGGAAGGTGTTTCCACATTCAAATGGTACAGGGTCGATTCAGTTTCACAAGCTAACCCGCCTGAAATCACAGGAGCTACGACAGTAAATTATACACTTACAGATGCTGATACTCATAAATTCATCGGATTCGAAGTGACCCCGATTGCACAGGGACCCGGTGACTCACTCGTTGGTAAACCCATAAGAGTTTTCACATCAGGAAAGATCGGTGGGGTAGGTATTCCTGTGATTGGCAATGCAGATGTAAAGTTCTATCCGAATCCTGTTTCCACTGTATTGAATTTCGAGAACCTCTCAAACATCCAACGGATCGAGATCTACAATGTTGTCGGACAAAGGGTAAGCATACTGGAAACCAAAAATACCAGGAAAACCAGCCTGAATACTTCGTCCATGAGATCCGGTGTTTATTTCATCAAGTTCTATTCAACTGATAACAGCTATTCCATAGCTAAGTTCATTAAGAATTAAAATCCTTTCAAATCTTCCAGTCATTAAAAACCCTGGAAGTCATGAGACCCGGTTATCTGACCGGGTCTTTTTTTTTGTACCTTTACACCCCTTATTAACAATAAGTTTATGAATAAACAAGGACGCTATTTCATAATGATACTTGCCGGATTCATTTTTTCATTCGCCGTTCGTTCCCAAGTCGTTATAACAATACCGGTATATCCTGTAGATAAAGATTCCGTCACCATCATCTTTGACGCGACTAAAGGTGACGCCGGGTTGAAAGACGTTGCACCTCCTATTTATGCCCATACCGGGGTTATCACTAATCTCAGCACATCTCCTTCCAACTGGCGTTATGTCATTGCCGACTGGAATCAGAATATTCCAAAAGCATTAATGACCCCATTAGGAAATAACCGTTATCAGCTTACGATGAAACCCAGCATAAGGTCATGGTACGCGGTGCCCCAAAGTGAAACGATTCTAAAAATGGCTTTTGTTTTCCGCAATTCCGATGGCTCGAAATCTGGCAGGGAAGCCGGTGGAGGCGACATTTTCGCGGATGTTTTTCCCTCTGAAACAAGCGTCACCATTACAAATCCTGAAAGTAATGAACTTTACCTCCGTTTGAATGACACCATTGCAATTACTGCGACAAGTCCCCTGGCAGATACTTTATCTCTCTTCGTGAACAACACCCTGATAAAAAAAGTTGCCGGTCAAAACATCTCGGATACGCTTCTCGCTGACAATTTTGGCCATTACTGGCAGAAACAATGGGTTAAGATCATGGGGAAAAACGACACAGCTTTTGCTGCCGACTCATTCTTTTATGCCGTCATTCCACCTCCACCGGTAGCAGCTCTCCCGGCGGGCATCCAGGATGGGATCAACTACATCGATTCCACCCATGTAATCCTTTCTTTGTTCGCTCCATACAAGGAATTTTGTTTTCTTATCGGGGATTTCAATGACTGGCAAATGGATTCCACGTCTTTTATGAACATAACTCCCGAAGGCAATCATTACTGGTTCGAAGTAAATAATCTCACTCCGCGCAAAGAATATATTTTTCAGTACCTTGTGAATGGAACACTTCCTGTCGCCGATCCTTATACCGATAAGGTGAGCGATCCGAATGATCAATATATCAGCCCCTCCACCTACCCCAACCTTATCCAGTACCCAACAGGAAAAACGACCGAAATAGCATCCGTCCTCGAAACTGCTCAACAACCTTTTCCCTGGAACAATTCCACATTTACTCCTCCAAAAGTGACCGATCTGGTCATCTATGAACTTCTGATCCGGGATTTCACGGTAAATCATGATTATCCTTCACTCATCGACACCCTTAATTATCTGAAACGATTGGGGGTAAATGCAATAGAACTGATGCCTGTCATGGAATTCGAAGGGAATAGCAGCTGGGGTTACAACCCTGACTTTGAATTTGCCCCGGATAAATATTACGGAACAAAAAATGGACTGAAGCAATTCATCGAAGCCGCTCATACCAAGGGGATCGCAGTGATACTCGACATCGTCCTGAACCATCAGTTCGGAGAATCGCCATTGGCCAGGCTTTATTGGGATAATGCCAACAACCGTCCGGCAGCAAACAGCCCCTGGTTTAACCCGATCCCCAAACATCCTTTTAATGTCGGCAATGATTTCAATCACCAAAGTCCATATACCCAGGAATTTTGTCAGCGTGTTCTTAAATACTGGGTCACGGAATACCATGTGGATGGTTACCGCCTCGATTTATCAAAAGGATTCACACAGGTTAATTCATACCCCGATAATGCTACTCTGATGGCACATAAGGATCCTGCCCGGATTGCCGTACTAAATACATACTATAACTCAGTCCGCTCAGTGAATCCTAATATTGTCTTTATCCTTGAACACTTTGCCGATAATGATGAGGAAACAGAGCTTTCTGCAGACGGGATGCTGCTTTGGGGGAATTCAAATTACAACTATAACCAGGCTACCGAAGGGTATAACACAAATGGTGCTTCTGATTTTTCCTGGATATCCTATGAAAAAAGAGGGTGGGCTGATCCGCATGTAGTGGGATATATGGAAAGTCATGACGAGGAGAGGCTGATGTATAATAATATTGCGCATGGAAATCCTTCAAATACAGCTTACAATTGCAAGGATACTACCATTGCTCTGAAGAGAGTAGGAATGGCAGCAACCTTTTTCTATACCATTCCTGGACCGAAAATGCTATGGCAATTTGGTGAGTTGGGCTATGATTATTCCATTAATTATCCAAGCGGAACTTCTGATTCAAGGCTCGATCCCAAACCAATCCGCTGGGATTATTACCAGCAGTGGCGACGAAGATACCTCTTCAATGTCTGCACTTCACTGATTGACCTGAAGAAGAACCATCCGGCATTTGAGAGCACGGATTTTACACTGAATGTAAGTGGACCGTTGAAAGGAATTTCAATTCGTAGCGCCGAAATGGATGTGACTATTGCCGGAAATTTTGACGTGAAGGCAGGTACCATCATCCCCGGGTTTCACCAAACAGGAATCTGGTATGATTATTTCTCCGGCGACTCCATAACGGTGGTCAGTATTAATGATCCACTTACTTTGCAGGCAGGTGAATATCATCTTTTTACCTCAAAAAAACTGGCCCGGCCCCTCTTCACCGGAATTGACGAACCCGGGAACCCTGCTATTGACCAGAACAGATTATCGATGGTTTATCCGAATCCTTCGGCAGACAAGTTTACAATCATTTTTTCCATTACCGCACCTGTCAATGTCAGCTTAATTATTTATGATGTTTTCGGAAAACAGTTGACAACATTGCAAAATAGCTTTTTAAATGCCGGAATGTATCATATGCCATGGAATGCCGTAAATACTAAAGGTCAAAAAGTTCCTTCCGGAATTTATTTCTACCGGTTGACCGTCGGGAACAGAAGTGAAATCGGGAAATTGATCGTTGAATGACCATGAAGAAAAACTTGCAACTGACCCTTGTAGCAAATGATCCCTGGCTTCTTCCAGTGGAACAAGAAATTGAAGACCGTTTTGCCCGTTATCAAAGGAACCTTGTGGAAATTGAAAAGATCTGGGGTACCCTGGTCAGATTCGCCGATGCATATGATTATTATGGTATTCACTACGACAGAATTAAGAAAGGCTGGATCTACCGTGAATGGGCTCCAAAGGCAAAGGATCTTTATCTTTTCGGGGACTTCAATGATTGGCAGCGGGATGCAAACCCGATGCTCAGAAATGAATATGGAGTATGGGAACTATTCCTCGATGAAAAGACTTATAAAGACAGATTTGTACATAAAAGCCTGGTGAAAGTCCTCGTTCATTCGGACATCGGATGGCAGGAAAGGATCCCTGCTTATATCCGGAGAGTAGTGAAGGACGAGACAACCCATAATTATACAGGACAGGTCTGGCTTCCTCCACAAAAATTCAACTGGGAAGGTGACAAACCGGCGACCGGAAGAACAAA
This sequence comes from uncultured Bacteroidales bacterium, assembly GCA_903929315.1. Taxonomy (GTDB): domain Bacteria; phylum Bacteroidota; class Bacteroidia; order Bacteroidales; family FEN-979; genus CAIYUC01. The sequence goes on along the minus strand of CAIYUC010000224.1, from coordinate 24,796 downwards.
GCCGATGCTGATCTATGAATGCCATCCCGGTATGGCACAGGAAAAACAAGGAATCGGCACGTATGCGGAATTTGCCGAATACATCATTCCCTATATTAAAAACTCCGGATATAACACCATCCAACTGATGGCCGTTGCAGAGCATCCTTACTATGCTTCTTTTGGGTACCATGTTTCTAATTTTTTCGCTGTTTCTTCACGCTTCGGAACTCCCGAAGATCTAAAATACCTTGTAAAAAAAGCCCATGACCAGGGATTGGCGGTGATCATGGATATTGTCCATTCCCACACCGTCAAAAATATCAATGAAGGATTAAACCTGTTTGACGGCTCGGATGACCAGTATTTTCATGCCGGAGAAAGGGGGAATCATCCTTACTGGGATTCCAAATGCTTTGATTACGGGAAAAGTGAAGTTCAACGGTTTCTTTTATCCAATGTAAAATTCTGGATGAAAGAATTTCATTTTGATGGTTTCCGATTCGACGGTGTAACTTCTATGCTCTATTTCGATCATGGATCCCGCGACAACTGGGACCTTGATGGCTATTTTAAGACCGGCGTCGAATGGGATGCAATTACTTACCTGCAATTGGCAAACAAATTAATTCACACGATTCATCCTCACGCAATAACAGTGGCAGAGGAAGTAAGCGGTATGCCCGGCCTTTGCAGACCTGTTAAAGAAGGTGGAATAGGATTTGATTACCGGTTGGGCATGGCTATTCCTGATTACTGGATCAAACTCCTCAAAGAGAAAAAGGATGAAGAATGGGATATCCATGAAATGTGGTACATCATGAATAATCGCCGTCCGGATGTAAAAACCATTGCTTATTGCGAATCCCATGACCAGGCCCTGGTTGGTGATCAGACCATTGCATTCCGTCTCATGCAAAGTGAGATCTATTTTCATATGACAAAGGATGATCAAAACATTGCCATAGATCGTGGGATTGCATTACATAAGATGATCCGTCTGATTACCATTGCATTGGGAGGACAGGCATACCTCAATTTTATGGGAAATGAATTCGGTCACCCGGATTGGATCGACTTTCCAAGGGAAGGAAATAACTGGAGTTATCATTATGCCCGGAGACAATGGTCCCTTATGGAGGATCCCCGGCTTAAATATAAATACCTGGCTGCATTTGACCGTGAAATGCTAAAAGTGATGAAGGAATACCATGTTCTGGAAACGGGATTCGGTACCGAACTGAATATGGACGATACAAACAAAACCATCATCTTCGAACGAAATAAACTGATCTTCATCTTCAATTTCCATACAAATCAATCCATCCCTGATTATGAATTTAGGATTCTTGAACCAGGAGATTACAGGATCATCCTGAATTCTGATAACCATGAATTTGGTGGTCACGACAGAATTGACGAAAAATCAGTTTTTATATCCCGGTTCGATGAATTAAAAAAAATACATACGATCACCATTTACAATACAAACCGTTCTGCGCTCGTTCTTAAGAAAAATTAATCCTTCTAAACAATTCATACAAAAATGAAAAATCTTGTTTCCCTGACTTTACCGGGTATCTTCCTCTTCCTGTTCAACCCTGTCTTATCACCATCGATGCAAGCCCAGAGCTACGGTCCCCTGTTAACAGATAGTGTAAAGTTCAGGGTCAATATGGCGTACATGGTGTCAAACGGAACCTTCAATCCTTCTGCAGATACAATGCTCATGAAGAGCTTTCAGATAAATGACAGCCTTCCAACCCCCATGCAAAGGATAGATAGTTCCTACATATATGAATTAACATTTTTGCTGACCACAGGAGTTGTTTACTCATACCAATACAGCATTCACCATTCTGACACCATCATCCCTGAAAAGGCGGATGGTCTTACACGCCTTATCCGTGTGAGCGACACACTCATGACAGTGATAAATTATTACAATAATTTCAACCCTGCTACAATACCGGTGACTTTTAATTGTGACCTGTATTACCAGATAAAAGCCGGTCATTTTGTTCCTTTGGTGGATTATCTTGATGTTGCCGGAAATTTTAACAACGGTGGAGCATATGATGTTTTATATCCAAAATCAAAGGACAGCATTTATACCGTCACACTTTTTCTTGATACGGCACTGTATAATAACCCGGTGCTGCAGTTCAAATTCCGGTTTAACGGGGCTGACTCAACTGAAGAATTGCAAGGCGACTCAAACAGGATATACCTCCTTCATGATACGATCGGTAACAGTCTTAATATATATTCCTGCTGGTATAATAATATTGACCCTGGGATTCCTGCATTACCAATAGTCTACAATGTATCGATCCAGGATTCACTCATCGCTAAAAAAATCCTGACAGGCATTTATACCTACGAGGATTATAACCTGAAACCGGAAGGGAAATCAATTTACAAATGGTATCGTACCGATAGTATTGGCGGCGCTTTAACACTGATCCAGGACACCAGCCTGAATTATACCGTCGATTCTGTTGCAGATGTTGGAAAATATCTCGTTTTTGAGGTCACACCGGTAACTTTTGATAATGTGGTTGGATTGCCGGTCAGCGTTTATACGAAAAGCAAAATTGCGGGTGTTGGTATTAACGATCCTGCAGGCTTGATCGCAAAGATCTATCCCAACCCGGTGAAAGATATCCTTTTTATTGAACCTCTTCAGGATATTGACAGGATAGAACTGCTGAATATGGCCGGTCAAAATTTGAGATCAATGAATAATCAAAAGTCCGGTAAAATAGAGATAAATATTAATAACCTTCCTACGGGTATTTATTTCCTTCAGATCTTCGGGAAGGATTCCGCTTACGGAACCTATAAAATTATTGTGATCAGATAATATCATTTCTAATATGACCATGCTTGTTAAGGTTTGACCAAAATAAGAAACCCAACATTTTTAGTTAACCCTTTAATGTATTATTGAGTCAGCGTTGCTGTAATCTTTTTATTTCCTTCCTTTTACTCCACTCATTTAAATAAGAAGTTTTAAAATTCCGAAACCAACCGTTATCTCCTATATATCCTTCAACGAGAGAATCAGGATTTCCCTCCGGATATTTCCGGAAATCCTCAGCCCCCATTTTCTTTCCAAGGATCTCCAGCAGATCCTTTGCATTTCTCCTGGGATATCCTTGTGATCTCAGGAGTTTGACATAGCGGAAAGCTTCAGCAAGACTGTCCCGGTTGAAATAGAATACAATGGCATGACCCATAAATAAAGGATCTCCCTTCGAAACAATAATACCATAGAGAGGGAACAATTCAAGTCCGAAACGGATTAGATCATTTTTATGATAAAGCCCTTCATTCAGGCTGTGTTTCTCTAAAACTTCGTCATATTTATTGACACCGATATTTTTCCTGATATCGATTATATTTTGTTGGTATTGGCTTGCAACAGAATATTTTTTGAGTGTATCCATTACCTGCGCGATATTTATATTACACAACGGCGCTGAGGCTGCAACGGACAAAGCAGAATCGAGCAAAACTCCAGCTTCCGTAAAGTGCTTCTTTTCAATTTCATTTTGTGCACGTAAGATGAGTATTTCGAAGGATTCGTTTGAATCCCAACAGCGATGTGACTTGATCTTTTTCCTATACTCCCGGATAGCTTTAACAACCAACGAATCATATGCAAAACCCTTCACTCGGAATTGCTGTTCAACAGAATCTGCAAAGATGCCTGCTGCATTATACCGGCCCGTCCAGATCTTCGATTCACCGGTTGTAAGCAGATTTATCATGTCGTTCCTGTATACTATTCTTCCAAGGGAATCATGCATCAGGCTTTTTTTAGCAAGGTTGATCCTGATTGCGATCTCTTCGTGTCCTGCATGGAATGAGGTGTCGAGACGGGTCTCGATTTGATGATAACAATTGACAGCCTTTTCAAATTCTCCATGTGCAGCCAGGGAATCGCAACCGGCGATCCATGTGTTAAAGATTTTATGGAACACCTTGTTAAACAAGGAATCAGAATTGCCCGAATCCGGATCATCATGCCGGTAACCCTGCGCTTTTGCAAGGTAATCCTGAGCCATATTATATTTTCCGTTTTCGGTGCACATCTCTGCAACAGCTAAATACGATAAATAAATTCCACGTACAGCTCTTGCCTGCAATTTCCGGTCGGTCATCTCTCCAGCCAGATAGGGATTAACCTGGCAGAATTGACTTTCATTTTCAAGGATCTTGACAGCTTCGGTGAATTGATCCTGCTGCATGAGCCATTCAGCCTGCCTTTCATATGCTTTTTTTAAGGTTTCCGATAAGGATTTAAAAAGAGAATCCGGATCACTCCCGGGAAATAATTTTACAAGCAGTTCTCGCTGGAGTTCAGGATCATCACTGCCGAAAGCGGGTTTGACAAAATAATCATCCAGGTATTCCTGATAGATACGCCCGTTATATGTTGTCATGATCAATGACCACCGGATATAGCGCAGAATACCTGAAAGGAAATAATTAACCATGGAATCGATGGAGAAATCCTGGTTAATTATTTCATTTTTCCTAAGGTTTTCCCGGAATGTCATATCAGCGCTCTTTGAAAACTTGAATAGTCGGATCATTTTTGCATTCAACCCGGCAGGATCATGATCGATCAGATCAAGTTTCTCAAGGAACTTCTTCCTGTTAAAAAGATCAACCATTTTATTGATCTCTCTGAGCCGGATGAAATTTAACGGATCCTGTCCTGTATTGCGCAGATCCATTGCATCAGCCATAAGCAGAAGCGAATCTGCAACAAAAGAAGAAGCGAAATAGTCGTTGATCAGGTGAACCTTTTCTTTAAAGAGGCTCAGCGCCTCTTCATCATGATAAAAAAAGAGATTCTTCACTTCAAGGGTATCCCAATTTTTACCGAAACCATGTATTTCACCAATAAAAACAGGGCTGTCACTTCCTGTCCATAGCAGGTGTGACACTTTTGATTCCATCACCGATGTGGGATCCGTTTTTTTCCAGACCCGCATATCCAGATCGATCCTGTCAGGCAGGAGAACATCACGAATGCCAAATTTCCGAAAATAGACATCCCCTTTTAGAAAAGGATTCCGGATGCTGACAAAAAGGGAAAGGACAACCGGGATTTTCTCAACCGTTTTAATCTGAAATTGAAAATCCAGAGTGATCTGAGTTTTCGTAGGCGGTTTGATGGCATCTTCGGCGATGGTTTCAATGATTTCGTTGCTGTTCTTATCGCGCTCTCCTGCATTTTGAATATATCTGACCTTGAACAATCCCGGGGTTGAAGAATACAATAAGGTATCCTGAGCGCAGGTAAATGAGATAACAAATAAAAAAAGTGAAATACAAAAACTGGTACGGTAGATTTTAATCCGGGAACCTTTGATCATGGCGCAAATTTAACCAATTGACCGGAATCCGGTTTAGGATATTATTCCTGACCAGTTTGTGAGTTTGGCAAGCATTTTGAGATACCTGCCAGATTGGCTGCGATTCCAAAATCCTTAACTTATCACATTATGCTTCAGATAGAGATTGAAAAAAAACACCGTGCGATCTGCCAGAGTATTTACCAGAGCAAGATCAAATCCGCTATTGACATGTTGGCCGGACTGCTCAAGTATACCACTCAGGCCGAATATTTTTTCCAGATTGAGAGTATTTCCGATAATTACCAGAACCTCCTTAAATATGCCTTTGAAGGATACCAGGATACGAAAAAAACGGAAATTCTCGACAGCATTGCAGTCTCCCTCCTGTCCCTTGCCGACGAAATACGCCAAAACGTCATAGATAAAGAATTTCCTCAGCGCAGACTTGAAAAAGCTAATCTCAGCAGGGAATTGGGGGACGATCCGTCCGCCACAGCCACAAAAATCGAAGATTTTTTATCCGGCAGGGAACTGAGAGAGATATTAAAAGATAGCGGTATGGAAATCAGCGCCGGAAGATTCCATGAAAATATATTCAAGTTTATCTGGCTGACCGGTAAAGTAAAGGATGATCACAAAAATCTGTTACGCAAGATCAACCGCTCTTCCTCCATCGAATGGCCTGAAAAATGTGTTGTTGTATCTGCACTTACATTAAGCCTTTTAGATTACTTTGACCAGGATAAAATAATTTTACTTACCGAATTTATTGATTCGCGGGAAACACAAGTTTATCAAAGAGCGCTGATTGGTTTTGTACTGGCTCTATTGTTTTATGACCAGCGAATCAGTTTTTACCCGGAAATCGTAAAAAAGCTTAAAGAACTGAGCTTTAATGAGTCATTGCAACAAGATACCGAGGCGATACTTCTTCAACTTCTTATGGCAAGAGAGACCGAAAAGATCACCAAAGAATTTGAAGAAGAGATCCTCCCTGAGATGAAAAAAGTCATGCCCAAACTGGAAGATAAACTTCAACTTGGCAACTTGTTGGATGATAATGATATGGAAGGAAAGAATCCGGATTGGAAAGAGCTTATCGACGAAGTACCGGGGTTATTTGAAAGGATCGAGAAATTCACCCGTATGCAGATGGAAGGTGGAGATGTATTCATGAGCACGTTTTCCCTGCTCAAACGTTTTGATTTTTTTAATCTGATGAGCAACTGGTTCGTACCTTTTTATCAGTCCCACCCGGAACTTAAAAACATGTCAGGAGAGGAAGAAGAATTCAGTCCCCGGCTACTCGAAGGTCTTGAAAAAGCATTTTATATATGTAATTCGGATAAATATTCATTTGCCTTGAATTTTCAGGCAGTGCCTCAACAGCAAAGGTCCATGATCATTACCTACTTCGAATCAGAACTCGAACAGATGAAGGAAATGGTAAATGAAGAGCAGCTTTTGGATCAATCTCTCGAATCAAATGCGATCATGACTCAATATATCCAGGACTTATACCGGTTTTTTAAGTTATATCCGAATAAAAATGAATTCCAGGATATTTTCCAGGTGGAAATCAGTTTCAGCAGACTTTATTTTTACCGTACATTTTTTGAAAGGGAAGGATTTACAGAACGGCTCGCTGCTTTCTATTTCGACAAAGGACATTACAATGAAGCCATAGAGGTTTATAAATACGTAGTGGACAAAGGGGGTCCTAAAAGTGAATATTTTGAGAAGATCGGGTATTCTAATCAGCAGCTTGGGCGCTTCAAAACAGCGATTGAATTTTATAAAAAAGCCGAACTCTTCGATGCAGACCGTTTATGGATCCTCAAAAAGCTGGGTTGGTGCTGCCTGAAAATAAAAGATTTTGAAAATGCACTGAAATATTTCAAAGATGCCGGAACGTTACAGCCCGATGATCTGAACATACAGGCACAGATCGGACATTGCCAGCTTAAACTTAACAATTTTGATGAAGCGCTTCTGCATTACACAAAAGTCAGGTATTTCCAGTCTGACAATCTTAAAGTTCTCCGCCCGATTGCCTATTGCCAGTTTGTTCTTGGTAAACTGGATAATGCAGCGGAAGCCTATGAAGAGATCCTTTCGAAATCAGATGCACCAGCACCCTATGACCTGATAAATTACGGTCATGTCCTTTTTTGTCTCGGCCGAAGAAAAGATGCGTTGGAATATTATAAAAAAAGTCGTTCCAGCAAGCTTTTTACAACGGAAATGTTCATGGAAGCTTTCGAAGAGGATTTTTCACATTTATTGAAAAACGGTGTCAAACAGGAAGAATTGCCTCTACTCCTTGATTTCCTGCTATTCCAGATCGAATGATCCTTTTTCAGAGGATATCAGACCTTTAAAATGATCTTCCCTCTCCCATGGCCTTTCTCACTCATTGCCTGGGCCAACCCGGCTTCGGAAAGAGGGAGGATTTTCCTTATAACAGGCCTGAGGGTTCCGTCATTGACAAGGTTTTGAATCTGGATGAGTCCTTCCTTGCTTATACCGGAATTTCTGTAGGATGCTCTGACTCCATATTTTGCACCTTTGTCTGGAGAAAGCGGAGTAACAATGGAGACAAGTATGCCGCCTTTACGCAATACCTGCCAGGAGCGTTCCTGGGTTTCCCCTCCTATTGTATCCAGCACCACATCGACATCCGCTACCAGACTTTCGAATCGATTGATTTTATAATCGATCACCCGGTCGGCTCCCTGAGAACGCAAAAAATCCAGATTTTCTGTAGACCCTGTGGTATAGACATAAGCTCCTTTCCATTTAGCAATCTGAATGGCAAAGATGCCGACACTTCCTGCACCACCTTGGATAAGGATTCGCTGATTATCCCGCAAACCGGCAATTTCGATGATTGACGACCATGCTGTCTGCGAAGCAACGGGTATTGCTGCAGCTTCTTCATATGAGAGCGGGTCAGGTTTGAGAAATAATTGCTGTTCAGATACGACACAATATTCAGCATAACTGGCCATCATTGATCCATAAACTGCTTGCCCGGATAGAAAACCTGTTACCCCTGGGCCTGTCATTACTACCGTTCCGGAAGCTTCTATACCGGGTATCACCGGGAATTTCACCTGCATACCCTCTTTGTATTTTCCCGACCTGAATTTCCAATCCCACGGATTGACCGCAACCGTATTTATTTTTACAAGAACTTCACCGGCTACCGGTTCAGGGATCGGGATATCCTCCAGAATGAGTTGTTCCGGTCCTCCATAGTCATGGAAACGTATAGCCTTCATAGTTTTTATTGACATCTTGTCGTTTATTTAATGATGATTCATTCTCACAAATTCATTTACTTTTCCCCTTCTTTCCGGCAGGATTTATCTCCACCAAGCGGATAGTCCAGAGATCATCGGAGAGATTCTCATTGAGCAAATACTCAAAAGGCATGGTAAAATAACCTTTTTGTCCCCAATTGGCGCCCCAGCTGTTCCTTACAACAAACCGTTTACCGGTATCATCATAACCAACAGCCAATACAGCATGACCTCCGACTACTTTTTCCGTTTTTTTTGGAAGATTCAAAATACCGGTTTTAGCAACGGCGGATCCTTCAAAACTTTCATATACGGTAAAACCAAAGACAAAGGGATATCCATCAGCAAGACAACCTTTCATCTGGTTGATATCTCTAACTACCCGCTGATATGAAAGTACCTGGTGTTTTAATGCTTCGTTATAACAATTAGCATGAGGTTTTTGTGCAAATTCACTGATGTTATATGGCCAGCTGGGTTCAGGGCAGACTCCCTGCTTATTTACCGTTTTTATCCCATCCCTGATTTGTGCTCCGTTGTCATTATTTACTGTATTCTCAATGACCCTTTCATTATAGTAAATAAACAATCGTGAAGGCATAAATACAGCAGCTTTTTGTCTGATCAAGTCAAAATGAAAGGCTCCGCCAATAGCATTGGCAGTGCAGCTACCCAATTGACCCTGGTCATAAACAGCGGGACATCCATTCCTGAGGTCCATTTTCTTCGGCAACTTCCGGAGAACAGGACCGGGAGCAGCATAACTTAAATCACGATGATCTGGAAGGTCGGGTTGCCAACCATAGTGCAATGTCTGTAGATTCATAATATTCTATTTTAAAAAGTTAAAAGTTTTATAAATTAAAATTAACATTGTAAAAGTACATACAAATATTCGAAATCGAAATTAATATAATTTACTTCAGCCATGGACTCATTGCTTTACATAAATATTATATCCTTCAAGGGGAAAATTAATGATGTTAAGATAGTGTAATGATTAATCTGATAAAAATGGAGTAATGATATTGTTATTTTTGTTCAAGAATGGCGGGGGATGAGTTGTGTTTTGCCTGAAGTTCGGCAAGTTTTTTCCTGCCATAGCTCATGCGGATTATCAGGATAAATAATACAGGTATGATGAATACCCCCAATGCAGTGGCAGCGAGCATACCTCCAAGGACTGACCATCCAATGGTTTGACGGGCAACAGCTCCGGCGCCGGTCGCAAATACCAAAGGAGAGACTCCAAAGATGAATGCAAACGAGGTCATCAGGATAGGACGCAGTCGCAAACGAACAGCCTCAATAGTGGCTTCGACAATTTCAATCCCACGGTCAACACGCTCTTTGGCAAATTCAACTATAAGGATAGAGTTCTTTGCCGCAAGGCCAATCAGCGTGATGAGACCTATCTGCGCATAAACATTGTTTGACAGGCTTGGGATCAACGTCAGTGCCAGTATAGCGCCGAAAGCAGCGAGAGGAACTCCAAGCAGAATAGTGAAAGGAACAGTCCAGCTTTCATATAAGGCGGAAAGGAAAAGAAAGACGAATAGTATTGATAGTATGAACACGTAGGTTGAAGCGTTTCCTGCTTTCGCCTCTTCACGGCTCAGGCCTGAGAACTCATAGCCATAGCCGGCAGGCAACACTTGCTGAGCGGTCTCCTGTAATGCTTTGAGCGCCTGCCCGGAACTATATCCGGGTTTTGCATCGCCGACAAACTCAGCCATCCGGTAAAGGTTATAATGGGAAAGCATGGAGGCACTCTCGCTCACTTTATAACTCATCACAGAACTTAAAGGCAACATGGTGCCCTGCTGGTTACGGACATAATATTTATCCATATCAACAATGTCATTCCTGTAAAGAGTATCTGCCTGGGCTATTACGCGGAAATTCCTGTTGTATATCGTGAAGTCATTGATATAGCTGCTGCCGAGATAGGTTTGGATGGTATTAAAGACATCGGAAAGATTGACCCCCATCTTTTTGCATTTATCACGGTCGACGATGAGCTGATAGTTGGGAGTGTGTGTATTGAAAAAAGTAACAGCCCGTGCAATTTCAGGACGTTTGTTGACTGCGACCATAAATGCGTAAACATTTCGCTCGAAAGTCTTTATATCATCATTACTTTCGCGTTGCTGCAGTTCAAAAGTGAACCCACCTGTAGCGCCGAGCCCCGGAATGGCAGGAGGAGGTATGACAAGAATATTGGCATTCCGGATGGTTGCGAATTTTGCCTGCATCTGGGCCATTAAAGCAAAAATTTGTTCAGACTTGCTTTTCCGTTCATCCCAGGGCATTAACTGGCAGAAGAGTGTGCCACTGTTGGTTTTGAGGGAACCGGTGACTACATTAAGGCCGGCTATCGCAGAGTAATGGTTAACACCCTTAATCTGACTCAGTACATCCATCATTTTCTTCAGCACATCCACAGTCCGCGAGGTAGAAGAAGCTTCAGGCAGTTCGAACGTTATGTATAAACGTCCTTCATCTTCTATCGGGATGAAGCCGGTGGGCTTTTTAAGAATCATGACATAAGCGCCAAAGATTACCATAACCAGCAGGATGACAACATAGCGGGAATGCTTTATGGCTAACCTGACATTTTTTGTATATCCCTCTGTTCTCCTGGCAAACCATTTATCAAAATGGAAGAAGAGGTAATTTAGGCCTTTTGAAGATTTAGTGATATGGTGGGGTTTCAGAAACAGGGAACAAAGGGCTGGAGTGAGGGAGAGGGCAACAAATGCAGAAATAAGAACCGAGATAGCAATGGTGATTGCAAACTGCTGATACAGCCTGCCGACAATGCCGGGCAAAAAACCTGCCGGAACAAAAACGGCAGCAAGAACAAGTGCAATGGCAACTACCGGTCCTGATATATCTGCCATAGCTCTGAAGGCAGCTTCTTTTGGGGTGAGGTGCTGCTCTTCTATATAACGCTGCACCGCTTCAACTACTATTATAGCGTCATCCACAACTATACCGATGGCAAGAACAAAGCCGAAGAGTGTAAGCTTATTAATAGTAAAACCCAGGGGGATAAAGAAAATGAAAGTGGCTATTATTGACACAGGGATGGCAAGAACCGGGATAATAGTTGAACGCCAGTCCTGCAGGAAGATAAATACGACCAATACTACGAGCGCCAATGCCTCAAGCAGGGTTGTGAGAACTTCGCTTATAGACGCCTTTACTACTGAAACAGATTCAAAGGGTACATTGTATGCAACATCGGTTGGAAAAGATTTGCTGAGTTGAGCCAAAGCCTTGTAAACGCCATTGGCAACATCAAGAGCATTGCTGCCGGGAGTCTGGTATATCATCATGTATGAGGCAGGTTGCTTGTCAACAAATGATACACCTGAATAGTTAAATTTACCTAATTCAACACGTGCAACATCCTTTAAATAAACTATAGAATTGTCAGCAGGATTAGACCTGACAACAATTTTATTGAAATCATCCACAGTGCTGAGTCTTCCATTGACAATTACCGTGTATTCAAAGGGTTGACTGGAAGGTTGTGGAGGTGTGCCAATTGAGCCGGCAGCAACCTGCATATTCTGTTCCTGAACAGCATTAAGAATGTCAGTAGCTGTAAGACCAAGACTTGCCATCTTATCAGGTTTAAGCCAGATACGCATGCTAAAATCATCAGTTCTTGTGTATATATCTCCAACGCCCTTGACCCTCATCAGAGCATCCCTGATAAATATATTCGTGTAATTATCAAGAAACCGGATGTTATGTGTGCCTTTAGGAGAGAAGATTGCTACATTCAAAAGTCCGCTCGGATTACGCTTGCGAACTGTAACTCCCAATCTTTTCACTACATCAGGCAGAATGGGAGTTGCAATATTTACCCTGTTCTGTACGTCAGTAGTGGCAACATCAATATTGGTGCCTATATCAAAATAAACATTTATTGACGAACTTCCATCATTCGTGCTGGTGCTCTGGATATAATTCATGCCGGGAACTCCATTAACCTGTAATTCTATTGGTGTAGTAACAGTTTGTTCAACAGTTGTAGCGTCGGCCCCTATATACTGACATGAAACCCTCACCACCGGCGGAGAAATATTAGGATACTGACTTACAGGCAGGTTAAGTATAGCCAATGTTCCTACTATAACAAGGACCAGTGAAATTACGATTGCAGTGATTGGACGTTTTATAAAGGTATCGGCGATCATGCTAATTTCAGATTTTAGATTTACGATTTCATTTTGGATTTCCGATTTACCTACCTACCGGCAGGCAGGCGATTTACGATTTGGTCTTAGTGCAGGCATTATTTATTGGTTGGCTTTTGTGGTTGTACAATTTTGACCTCCGAACCGTCGTGCAGTTTCTGTATGCCGTCAACAACGATTGTTTCACCGCTTGTGAGTCCTTTCAAAACAATGAAATTTGAATTAACCCTGGGGCCAAGTGAGACCTTTACCTGTTTAACATTTTTATTTTCTACTCGAAAGACAAAATATTCACCCAATTGCTCCATAACTGCTATAGATGGGATGATTATCTGCTGCCCTGCATTAACATTCAGCACGAGAACTTTGCAGCTCATCCCTGGTTTAAGTATATTTTCATGGTTAGGAACAGTGATCCTGACCCTGATCGAACCTGTCTGCGGGTCGACAGCCCTGTCGATGACGCTTATCTTTCCGGGCCAGGGATAGGTTGAATTATTGGGCAGGATGATCCTGAATGTCGTATCAGTATCTGAAACAACATCATTCTCAAGCTGCTGGAAACGGCCCAGTTCATTTTCACTTATCTCAAAATCAACTCCCATGATGTCATCTGAAGATACAGTATTAAGAAGTGTTGATCCCGGGGTTACGAGCGCTCCCAGTTTAACCTTGGAAAAACCGATAGTGCCATCAAAAGGCGCACAGATCAAAGAATAATCATAATCGGTTTTGGCCTTTATCCGTTCTGAATTCGCTGCATCCACCTGCTGTTTGGCAGTTTTAAGATCAGTCATTGCATTCTCGTAAAGTTGTTTTGCAACAGCATCCTGTTTGGAAAGATCAGTGTAACGGTTGGCATCACGCTGAACTTTCTCAAGATTATCTTCAGCAATCTTGACATTTGACTGAGCTTCCTCGTATGTTGCCTGATATTTACGACGGTCAATTTCATATAGTTTCTCCCCTATATAAACCTCTTTCCCCTCAGTAAAATATATTCCCGTTATATATCCGCTCACCTGCCCGCGCAGTTCTACCTCTTTTAATGCCACTATATTTGCAGGATATGAATTGTAGAATATAGCTTTTGTTAAATTGACATTAGTTACTGTCACGGGTATGGCAGGGATTTCTGCCTTTTTATTTGCTGCATTTCCACTGCAGGATATCAAACCTGCAATCAGCGCAAAATATATTATTATATGAGATATTTTATACATAGTGTTACACAAATTTAAAGTCAGCTATCAGCTATCAACAAAAAATTATTCATTGTTCATTATTCATTGTCAATTGATTTTTATGTCTCCTATAGCTTTTTCCAAATCCATCTTGCTGGTAAGAACCTGGAAAAGTATATTTAAATAATTAAGTTCTGCTGTCCGTAAATCTGTTTCAGAAACTATAACTTCGAGATATGCCTTAATTCCTTTATCGTACTGAAGCTTCACAGTGTTAAAGATATCCTTTGCAATAGTAATATTGTTTTTTGCGATTCTCAGCTCATTCAGGTTGCTTATATACCCGGAAAGAGCTAGCGTATATTCACTGTTAATCACGCTTTTCAGATAGTTCATTCCAAGTTCGAGTCGTTGGTATTTAAGCTTTGCCTTACTCAGATTCTCCAGCCTGTTCATTCCCTGAAACAGTGGAATTGTTAATTTCAAGCCGAACAGGGAAGTTGGATAGTTCTTATTATATAAATCAGAAAATTGGTTATTCTGGTATAGCGGATCATAGTCAAAAAAAGCAGATAAAGTTGGAAGAAATGCCCACCTGTAATAGCTAATTTCAGAATTCTGCAGGTTCAATGAAGTCTGCAAAAGCTGATATTCAATACGTTTACTGTAATCTAAATTCTTTGTTGTATCAAATAATATTTCATTTTCATATCTGGAAGAATCATATGAAACAGTTAGTTGCTTTTCAGGAACCACTCCCATAAGTTGTTTTAATACAGAATATTTAGCTTTTAGCGCTTCTTCTGTAGATTTTCTTTGTGCCTGAGCATTGCTGAGAGATATTTCAGTACGTTGATAGTCTATTTTGTCTGTCAGACCATTCTGATAAAGGCTGTAAGCATCTCGATAATTACGCTGCAGGCGAAGGATATCTTCATTCAGAACATTAAGCTGCTGCTCTGTCAATAACACATCGAAAAAAGCTTTGGTTACATCAACATATGTATTAATCTTTGAATTTTCTGTGTTTTCTGAAGCCTGATTGCGAAGTTCTCTGGAAGTTCTGGCAGCAAAAAATAAATTGCTGCTGTATAAAGTCTGATTCGCGGAAAATATGCCTGCTGATACATTAGTTGCTGTGGAGGGAAAAGAAATATCCGGAGCGGACGGATTGAACAGGTTAGGATAATGGGATAATGGAGCCTGAAGATAACGCTGCACATTGGCATCAAATTCCAGTTGCGGATACCAGCCCGACAGAGCTATTCTTATATTTCTTCTTGTAATATCTTCATCAAGCAGGGATTGTTTAATCAAAGATTGGTTTGACAATGCATAAGTTATGCATTGTGATAATGTAACTTTGGAAGGAAGCGTATCATGAGATGTTTGTCCTGTTAAAAAATTGGAAATAACAAGAAATAGTATACTTATCAGACCCTGCCTGTATTTCTTAAATCCGTGTTCTTTTCCAAGCATGTTTTGAAAGAAATATCTCAATTCTGAATATACCCTGCTTTGAACTTTAAATTAGTTTTCTAAGATGGAAATACAAAAATAAACGAATTAACGCAACATTTGATTAAGTTATTTTAAGAGCACCTCTAAATAGTGACCTCACATCTCACATTTCACATCTCACTTGTCTTTCCTGATCCAAAGAAAGAATTTTAAGTCCACTCGGAATTATAGGTACATTTGTCCTGCCATTGATCAAATCCGATCCTATTAAATTTTACTATGGTTAAAGTATTGAATACCAAAAGTTGTGAGGAATGTTATTGCAAGAATTTCATTTTCACAAAGCTTACCGAGCAAGAGCTTGATTTGATCCATCTTGACCGATTTCAGGTATCCTACAACGCAGGTGAGATCATTTTCAAACAAGGTTCGCCTGCCCCGTATTTCTTCTGTATCACAACCGGCCTGGCCAAGATCTATATTGAAGGATTGGAGAAAAACCTGATCCTCGCATTGGTTAAACCGGTAGAATATATTTTCGGACCCGGCGTCTATTCCGATGAACGTCATCATTTTTCGGCCGCCGCTATTGAAAACTCCACTGCATGTCTCATTGATGTGAACATTTTTAAACGCCTGATCCGCCAGAACCCGAAGTTTGTTGAAGAATTCATTCAGCGCATCAGCGTTCAAATGATCTCCCATTATGAGCATGCTGTAAGCCTTACCCAGAAACAAATGCCGGGCCGAATTGCGGATACTTTATATTACCTCTCCGAGAAAATATACAAGCAAAATCCCTTTGAAATGACAATTTCCCGACAGGAGTTGTCTGATCTTGCAGGCATGTCAAAAGAAAGCTCAATCCGGATACTTAAAGAATTTAAGGATGAAGGGATTCTTGCTATAAATGGTAATTCTATTCATATTATCAAACCCGAACAGCTTAAACAGATCCGGGAGACGGGTTGAGAAAGGCAAAATTTTCTAACCCCGCGTTATCATGGATAAAACTGCAGGAAAAAAGTACCTGACTGACCAGCTTCTGACCAATCCACACGGAATGTGGTTGGGCATGCGCCTCCGATGATATATTGAGTTGGTAATCTATGTCTTCTATGATTGTTTATAAAATCCCCTCACGTTATTGATTTTGATCCTGAACAGATCGAGAAACATAAGAATACCGTGCTTAAAGACCTTTACCGTCGATCTTTCCTGGTTTTTCAATTTTACCGGGATCTTTTGAATGGCTATCTTTCTCTTCAGGGCAATATAGATGATCTCCACATCAAACGTAAAACCATCGATCATCGACTTATTAAAAATAAGATTGGCTGTTTCAGCGGTGAATCCCTTGATCCCGCATTGGGTATCGAAAAAATGGGTTGTTACAATCGTGCCGACAAAATAGGTAAAAAAAGCGCTGGAGATTCGCCTGAATATCGGGATCTCCTTGAAATAGGAAGAACCGATCAGGTTCCGGTCCCCGATAACCATCGGCGCTTTTCCCCTATCCATACAACTGAGCATCTGGCTTATGCTCTCCGGCTCGTAAGGAATATCGGCATCCGTAAAGATCCTGTATTTTCCGCGGGCATGCTTCATACCATTCCTCACTGCTGCTCCTTTACCTGTATTTTTTTCACTGCATATATAATCACAATTGTATCGACTGCTGATTGTTTTGGTTTTCCCGCCGTCATTGCTCCCATCATCGGAAATGATGATCTCATACCGGAAAGATTGTTGGTCAAGGTACCGGATTAATACCGGGAGTTTCCTGTCCAGGATTTCAGCTGCATTGTATGCAGGGATCACTATACTGAGATAAATACTTTCTTCCATTTATAATAGGATAATTCCTGGATCTTTTGTGATAAGCTTGCTTACATATCCATATGATCCTACGAAATCAAAGATAAAATACCATGATATCCTTATCGACGATATCTGAAATCCGGATACTTTTCAAGTCAATGTCAGGCAATGAGATTGAGAAAAATGTCGCGGCCTCATTTTTCTTTGTATTATAGATCGTCATCTCAAAATTTTTACCCGGAATGATCTTCCTCTCCATTTGATTTACTTTCAATTCCGTATCGGTGTTCAGGGTATCATCCTTGCACCTGAAACTGACCGAGAACGTCTTGCAAGGGGAATAATACAAAACCCATACTTTATCGGTAAACTGGCCCGGGATTGTATCTTTTCTCCCTTTTGGAGCCATTTTAGCAAGGACCAGCATAATCTCTTCCGACTTTTCAGCCTGCAGCATAGACAGATAATAAATAGGTTTAATGGAATCCTGGTTGTTTACATTGATGTCTTTATAGTTGCGGAAAGATTGTTGAGGGACATGTGTTTTTATAAACATGTAATAGCCCCAATCAAAATTTTGTTGTATCAGTCCACCTGCAGAGATGGAAATACTATTGTAAAGATCTTTTGTATAGAAGAAGGAATAAGGAGGAATGGATAAAAATGTGTCAGTTTTCATCAGTTCATCCAATGCATAAAGCCTCAGGTTGTCACTCCGGAAATCCTTAGCTATGGAATAATTGGTAAAATCAGTCAGTACAGAAAAAGTAAAAAAACAGACTGCTGAAAGCAGGATCATAATTCTTTTCAGCAGAAAATTAAAATTCAGCAAATTGATGAGGTACCCGATTAAAATGCTGATTAAAAGTACCGTCCCGAAGAGGGAAAAAAAAGTGCATACATATCCCCGCATTTCATGCTGAAGCGTGTACTCGATATATTTTACGGACAGCGCCATGGGAATGGCCGGAATAATGATCAGTAAAACAGACAGTAAAATTCCTGCCAGGAGCGTTTTGAATTTGATTCTTGCGATGCCTGCCAATAGGATAAATCCGGTGATCGCAACACAGATTCCTTTGATGATCCATTCGATCCGTGCATTCAGAATAAGCTTCAGTACAACAGGAGAATACCCAAGGATCAGTTCTGATTTTTCAGTAAATAATGTCCCGCTCTCTGTAAAGACGGTTAACGGGTAGGAGGTTATGGACAGTTTCCAGATGGCTGAAAAGAAATTCGATAAAGTGAGATTATTCAGATCGAATGACGTTCCTGTATAGTGTGAAGGATGATAGATCCTGTAGATTAAATAAGCGGCAACATAAAGAATTCCAACCACCAAAAATGGGAGAAAAATCATGAAGGAATGTTTCAATACCTGCAAAATATTCTCACCTTTCTTAGACCGGAAAGCAAAAATCATAATGGCTAAAATAATCAGGTACAGGAGATAGCTCTCGTAAAAAAGCAATCCTGCCGTAAAAAGGAAAACCGAAAGGAACAGATTGTATTTCCCGGAGTTCTTAAAATAATTGAGGAGAAAAAGAAAAGACAATAACAGCAGGTCGAATGAAAACGTAAAAAAGAACGGATAGGTAAGGAACAGCGAGGTGTGACGGGAGGCCTGGGCAATGACCAGGAATACCAAAAAGTAAAAAAAGGATAATTCCTTTGAATGCATCAGTCTGAAAAGAATAATGGCAAAAAGAATAAAGCCTGCAATGAGGGGAATGTGGTGAAAAAGTTTTATAACAACCGGGTTGTCGCATATATATGGCACCATGTACATCGGATGTATTATAAGGTAATAAAACCTCCCGGCAAGTTCTGCCAGGAATTGTTTATTCGAAGAAATACTCCCTCCTTTAAGGACGAAATAGTTATTAAGATCATCAGGACATCCGAAACCTGACAGGAAAAGCGGATAGAATGTAACAATTATTATGATCAGGAACACTGTATAACAAAGCCCTTTATTTTTTTTAAACAGGTTTTCATCATGAGCCCTCATCGCAAAAAACGAGTTTTTTTCAGTTAAATGAAATAAGAACTTCTTCATATCAGACACTTCCATTAATCAGGGGTCTAAAATTACGAACTAATAACCGGATATCAATAAAAAGGACTTATTCCTGAAAAATTCATGGAAAGGTTTGAAATTTGGTAAAAACAGAATTCCCGCCAATTTCAATGGCGTTTATTTTTTTATATAAGCAGATTTTTTTAAAATCGTCAGGTTTTCATCTTTATATTTTACGGTCCATTCTTTTGAGTTTTCAAGTGCTGTTGTTATTGAACTAAAAGTATCCCTATCTGTCGGATAGGGTTCTTCTTTTTCAGAATATATAATAAACTCAGCGTCTTTAATCAATGGAAATTGATAAATATTGTCTCGATATGCTAAATGAGGTAAAAAAGGAGATTGTGCGCTAACAATAGCATTTTCAGGAATTTTTGAAAGCTGCTCATGCACTTTATGCACAGAGTAATCCCTTGAATAATGGGAACACTGATAAATTCTGATCCTTGACTTATCGGTAAATAAAATAGTATGATCCATTATTCTGATGGTACAACTTAAAGTGGTAATTAACACAATGACAGAGATTAACTTTGCTATCCTTTTATTTCTAAATTCATTAATGACTAAAAAAATACCAATTGCCATAATTGGGGCATATTCAATACTATATTGTCCATCAATACCCCACATAGCATAATCATCATGAAAAAGTTTCTGAAAATAGATCGGAATCAGCATCAAAATGTATTGAGGCTTTAAAATCAGCAAAGGTAAACCTGAAATTAAAAGAAGTATGTGGAACTCTGCTTTAGCATAATCTCCAAATGGCTGGTTAGTATGGTTAATAAATAGTATTTTTAAAGATGCAAGAGGGTGTTTTATTAAAAACACTAAGGCTTCAAATGAATTATTTCCCAAAAACGAGTAATGAAAATGAGGATAAGTTTTATTATTTGATAACCATGGCATAACGATAGCAGTTATCAGCACAAAATATAAAATACATATTATGAAAGAAAAAAATAAATAATTCCTCAGTAAAGGATCTTTCCTATACTCTACAATCAGACCTAAACATATAAATGCCAACCATAAAGAAATATTCTCTTTTGAAATAAGTATGAACAAAACCATTAAACCCGCTCCAATAATTTTTCTTTGTTTAAGTAAATAGAAAAACCAGGGAATAACAGATGCTGCAACTACATTGCTATGATAATCAAATGAAACAGCAGAGAAAACACCGAAAAACAAATAAAAATAAAGAGTAGCACATAATGCTAAACTAGTTGGTTTCCCCAAAAGAGAAAAATATTTATAAATACCCAATCCCCCTGATAAAATAAAAAATATCTGAACTATTAACAGTGTGTAGCTCTTGAATATTAATGACAAGGGAGAAAACAGTATGAGATATAAATCAAAATGGTCAGATAAAAGATTTTCCTTCACTTCCTTAAAAACTGTACTATCATTCCATTGAAAGTGAATATAATCATATAGCGCATTTGTATATGCTCCCAGATCCAATGCATATGTTCTGAAATTGTAATGATTAACAATAGAAATCAGGGAATATAATATTCCAAAAATAAGGATGATCAATAGCAAGTATTTATTTTTTCTAATTAGGTCCATTCTATTTGCTTATAACGCTTTGAATAAACGCCTGTTTTAATGGTGTTTATTTTTTTTGGTAGAAGTTTTATTTTTTCATATAAACCGAATAAATTATGTCACGTCCATCATCAATTGTTTTTAAATTATACAGATTAATCAAGCCGGCATTATAATCGAGATCCTCTTTTTTGATATTCGATTCAATCACTGCAAACCAATTTTCCCAAATGATGATATCTCCTGCTTTCATTTGCTCAATGTCATTTTGGGTCAACTCCAATCTTTTATTTTTATCAAAACAATCAATATTAAGCACCATGCATAAGTAAGGGTGTGCGCATAGAACGCGTGAATTTGTTCCTTTTTTATTTAAAATAAAATGAACCGATGCATTGGCTGATTGCTGATCTTTATTAAGCATCATATCTCTTCTCCAGTTTATTGCAGCAGGATTGGATGTGAATGGGAATATAACAATATAGCCCACTAACAATCCCTGAATAATCATTTTCAGGATTCTTTTTCCGCTAAGTATATCCTCCGTTATAAAATTGAAGCCTTGTAATGAAATGACAGCTATCATGGGCATAACTCCAATTAAAACTCTTTTTAATCCCATCGAATTAAAGATCCCGAAATGCCAGAATAAGGAATGAGCTATAAAGAAACACAGAAACCCAATGAAAATTAAAATTTGTTCTTCCCGGATTATTTTCTTTTTAATTGTCCTGAAGATGATGCTGATGACTCCGATCCAAAACAGGATATAAATCGGAACTCCTACTACATAAAGCAACTGTACAACAAAATGAAATGGTTTACCACTACCGTATTGGCTGCTAAGTTTTGCATAAGGGATTTTGTTGAATACCCATAAAAAATCATGATAAACAAAATAGCCGGCTATCGAATACAAAAGAGAGGCAAAAAGCAGGAATGGCAATACCTTCCATTGTTTTTTAAATAAAAGCCAGATACCAAAGACACCAATTATTATAAGTCCTTCCGAACGGACAAACGGAAGGAATGAAAGAACCAGGCAGGTAGCCAAATATTTTTGTTTGACGGCTAAGTATATACAGACTGCTATTATTAATGCAAATAATGGTTCCGTGAGTCCTGAAAAGGTTAGTATATAATAAAGGGGGGTAAATATCATAATAACAGCGCTAATAACAGCATTTTTAATATTTAACTCCCGGGCTATTTTGAAGGTCAAGAAAATGGTTGTGAGCGATACAATTGCATTAAAAATCTTAACTCCAGCAAACCCGATTTGAGCAAAAGGGCAGGCTAAAAGAACATACACCGGCTTAGCCCATTGGTCAAAAAAAAGTTCAGGATGTACCGGAGCATATTTTGCAAATAAGTAATGATAAACACTGTCTCCCGCATCACCTGTACCATTAAAAAAAACGATGGTAAGTATTGCTAAAACTGCATAAATAAACAATATAACAGAAATGATGTTTTTCATAAATTTCTCCTCACATCAGTCCGTATCAAAACTTTCCAGACTGAATACTGGTCATTTGAAATTACGCACAAATAAACAGATATAGATAAAATTGAGTTATTACTAAAATATTTCGCGGTTTCTTTAATAAACTCAACCCCATCATGGGGGTGACTAAAAAGTTAAATTTTCAGGAATACCCTTTATAATCAGAAAAGTATTAAATACCCTGAGGCAATGCCCCTCATGATCATATTTTGAGATATAATTTTTAAAATCATCAAGAGTAAAGAACCTGTTTTGAAAATCTTTGTAAATTTTTTTAATCATGGTATTCCAGTGATCGTTACCCATGCATTTCCGCAACAGATGCAAAACAATAGGTCCTTTTGCATAAATACATTGAGCTTCTTCTATAGAGTTATTCACAGAAGAAACATCCATAATGGAAACATCCTTCCCCTTCTTAACATTGGCTTTGTAGTTTGCTAAATAAAAATCCTCCATCATATGTTTTAATGAATCGGATCCATATAAGTGTTCAATATACATTGCTCTTAAATATTCATTTATGGATTCTTCAACAAACCACCTGCCATTAGCCTGTTCACCAGCGCGTACTTTATTTCCAAACCATTGATGTCCAACTTCATGTGGCACCCATGCACCAGGATCGGGTATATATTCCAGTAATTTTGGAGTAAAAAGCAGCAAGGTATGCAGGCTTTGGCCGAGAAACCAATTTGCCGGAATCTCAATCACGGTATAAGTATCATTTTGATATCTTGCTAAATAATTACTATAGAAACTAAAGGAACTCTTAACCAGTGAAATTATCTTTTGTTCATCTTTCAAACCGGGAACAAAATAGTAGTTGATCCGTATTCCTGCAAAAACCTCCGATTTGTATTCCATCGAATCAGGGTTAAAAATAAACAGGGCAAGATCACTCTCGTGAGTAGTTTTCCAAACAAAAGTAGTCGTGTGATTCGACCTTAATTTCTTTTCGCATGTTCCATTGCTCAGCGTAATCAGGTTATCAGGAACTGTTATCCTGATTGTCGAATTAAAAATGTCTCCTTTCTGAAAAGGGTACCATCTGAAAACACGTTTCATTATAAACATCCCTTTGTCGACCAGGAATGAATCAGCAGGAAGGACGTATGAGAATAATAAAGTGAACTTTTCACTCTTTTCGGTTTTTTCGGGTAAGCTGACAGATAAAGTATCGTTCCCGGAAACGTTAAATGGAATTATCTCATTATTAATTGATTTTACATTGGTTATAGAAGCATAATGGCTTAATAGAAGAGAAAAGGTGTCCGCAGAATCTTTCTTTTGAAAGGTTACCTGAGCATCAATAAAAAATTTCCTGCTTGATAAATTCAAAGTAAAGTTAATATCATATCCGGTGATTTTCAATCCATTGGATTGAGCAAAGACAACCTCGCTTGTAAGCAAAATAATAAAGATGAATCTAAACATCATTGACATAATAATATTATGTGCCGTGTTTTATATTTGATATAGTTCTACTTTTTATTTGGTCGTGAAAAATCTTCTCTTCTATTGCAATTTTTGATTCAGGTTCTGAAGTGATTTTTCTATTATTTTGATCCAATGAGGTTTCAAAATAAATTTGTCAAGTAAAGGACCAATTATAGGAATCGGTAATTTGTATTCAAGCATATAGGTGAACTTAGTGCCTTCATCATTTATTTCAAAGATCCATTGGGTTTGGTTCGGCATTCCTTTAGTAACCTTACCTACCCAACCTTTATTTATAACAAAATCATGGATCTCTGTTTCCACCTGCACATATAGCCCCATCATTTTTGCCTTATAAGCATAGCGTGCTCCGTTACCTTTCTTTGTTTCTGTCGTTGGCTTGAAATCATAAACACCTTCAAACCAATCGGACCATTTTTCCCAGTCTGAAGCATAATTGAATACTTCATCAAGCTGCCTATCCAATCCATCCATTATTTTGTTCTTGTCTGAATTTCTTCTGGTGACGCTTTAGAAATAGCACTATAATCGGCTCTAAATACGAATAAGAACTCTTTCATCTCGTTTTTGTTCTAATTGTTCTGAATAAGTTAATTCACCAATTCAATAATACATTTTCCTGATGAATTAGCTGCCGTAGTAGTAAATGTTCCTTCATAGATTTTTTTACTATCGGTTTTTTTTACTACAATCATTCCCGTGGTTTCTCTTTCGGTTCCTTTTTCTTTTATATTTAATTGAAGAGTTTTACCATTATAGGCACCAGTAAAGGAAATAGGTGTTCTGAACTTAGATATGACTCTTGTATTATTTTCAATACTCTTTTCCCCATCACCTTTTATTTCACTT
>CAIYUC010000223.1 GCA_903929315.1 uncultured Bacteroidales bacterium | reverse complement strand
TTGAGCTTGTGGAACATTATAATTGTTTCTTGATGCCTGACTTGCTTGGTTCATCATTTGAAGATTATTATTTGAAATCACCCGAACGCCATTTCTTCCTACTTGCATAAGTTCCGTTGTGATTCCAAAGCTTCCGACACTGTTTTTATCCAATTGGATCGTACTTGTAAACAGAGGGTACTTTGAAAAACCTATAGAAGAATTATGCTTGCAGTTTTGAATAAATTTTAAGGCAGACAAACCGCTACTAGGGTTTGGGATGTTAAATAAATCATTTATTGCTGGATTGTCATCGCCGCAACTTATGATTAATAAAATATACTCGCTAGAGTAGGAAACTAGAGGTATTCTTGTAAGAATAAAAGGGAAAACTAATTCAGGGTCGCTGAAACCGTTGTTAAAATCAGGAATGTTGCTTAGTGAGCTACTGAAGAATGCATTCAAATTTTTCTCACCAGTGTTGGTGTGCCAATTGTATGTGGTCCAGGAAAGTTCTTTTTTCTTAATAAAATAATGTATAAAAGTCGTAGCAATCTTGTTTGAATCCTGAGGCTGAACATCGATAACTTCTCTAATCGGAGCAAATTCGTTTGTCCTGGAGATCCCAAATAAGTAAAAAGAAATTTCATCCGTTTCTGGATTAAAAAATAATTTACCCTTCTCAGCCTCTTTTTTTAGACCTTCATTATTTGACACTGAGATGTCAGATGGGAAACCTTGATTTGTAAATAATGAACTTAGGACTTTTTGAATCTGAGTAATTTTATTGTTACCATTTCTAATATCATATGCTATGATAAAATGCCTATTATAAGTTTCAGGCTTTGAGGGTATGTTTTGGCAAATAACTAAATCAATTAACACGAAGAATATGAAAAGGAATACAATGACAAAACTGAAATGACCAATGAAAGATTTTGATTTTGATGAAATATTGGAAGGGTCCATTATATTATTGCTTAAGCAATCGTCAATTCAAAATTAAACCTTATAATCAAATTACACTAAAATAATATTTTCAATATTATTATTCTGAATCAATTACGCTAATATTCTATTTCATATGGTTTTTAGATGATTCAACGGTTTCTTGAAAATCCTTAATACCATGCCATCTCCATATGTAAGAAAATTCATTGTCAAGGAAATAAATGCATTATACTCAGTGATTTGTTGATCAGGCTGCATTACCAGACCATCCCAGATATGATATTTAACTTGTTCATCTCTTATACCAAACCGAAGAGTCATTGAAGCCCAAGCCCACCTGTATTTGTTATGAGGGAAGAAATTAAACGCTACCCCATATTTATAACCCTTAATGTCTAAATACGTGGATAGATAATTATCCTTAATCTCATAAAGTGGATTGTTTTTATAATAGGCTCCTACAAAGATAGAAAAGTCCCACCAGTTTGTAATACTAAAGCCAACTCTAAATTCAGGATTAATCCATGAGAAGACATATGGATTATCAGGGAAGGTGGGGGTATTAAATCTTTCAATTTGTGCAGGTTGGATGGATAGACCATATAGAGACAAAACCATAAAATTAAGGTGGTAAGATGGAGATCCATAAATAGCAGTAGGTTTTAGGAGGGAATTAAAAGTAGAAATTGGAAAAGCAGCGCCAAATCCTCCTATTGATAATGCAGCGATTGAAGGAATCCATATTACTTTCCTTTTACTTGAATTTGTCTGTTTGACTGATGTGGTATAGACCGTTTCATTAGTTTTTTCGCTAATTAATTTCAAAGAATGATTCCCAACAGGAAGGTTTGCTGCTAAGCAATTCTTATAATTTAACCTGCCATATGATTTTTCGTCTATCGTTACTGTATATGTATCTCGCTTCCGACCTTTAATTGATAAATTCATTATAAAAGATCTCGGCGTCAGATTATAATAATAACCAGCCTGTTCAGGAACAATTTTAAGGACAGTCTTTATCGGATTATATAATTCATTGTCAAGTGAAATATTATAGTCCCCAGGATATAACTTTAAGGTTATTGGGGATTGCTTTTTATAAACTTTTTCATTCTCAATTTGAAAATTGACATTTTTTGGATTTGTATAAATAAAAACCTCCATTCCCTTTATCGGAATCAAATATTTAGTCAAAGTAATAGTATCTCCAGCAGAAAGAAATAGACTTACTGAATCTGATATATAACCAGGTGATTGTAGCATAAAATTTACATTACCTTTAGGAAATTCAAAACTTGATCCAGTATAGGGCTGTAATATCTTATTCTGAGAAATGATCTTTATTTTTTCAAGTTCTGGTTTGACATCCAGTCTCACAACACCATTGCTTGGGACCAAATTATATATGCTTTCCTTCTTTTCATGATCACAAATATTAATCTCATCCCAAATAGTATCATACTTTTCTCGCGCCACAATAATTTGGTAATGACCGCATTTTATATTAAACAAACATGGTGAACGTTTATGCGATAAATAATAATCAGATAGACCTTTAATTTCAATAGAAGCGCCTGATGGATTAGTTGTAACAGAATAATAACCTGTAGTATCCGGCGCTGTTACATTATAATAAACTACCGGGTAAGATTTTAAGTCTTCGAAAGATAGGGCAAATGCATCAAAGTACTTTGACCCAATTGTCAATGTTTGTTTGCCTGGTTCAAGATATACGAAGTATTTCCCTTCATCCCCTCGCTTATCAATCGTATCGATTATTCGTTTGGTGCTCTTGAAACTTAATGCTAAATTAGCAGGGACTGTTTTAATAATTACTAAAGCATTCTTATGGGTGAAATTAGGATCTCCCTCGGAATTACTGACGACTAACTGAAAGGATGTCCTTATTTTAAAGCAAAGGCTTTCGCCCGATTTAAAAATAGAATATGTATTTGGTCTATTCTCCTGATTTTCATTTGTAAATCTGAGATCAGAAGACAAACCATTATTTTTATTAAGTATAGTAATGACATCTGCTTCTGGTTTTAAAAAGAGTAAATGTTGACCATCACTATAAGTTGCCTCAATTATGGAATTCCTTCTTTGAGATTTAAAGGATAAAACATCATTACTTTTAAAAATCAGCAATCCTTTATCATCAGGAATATTTATGTTGTATTTGATTATAGTTGAACTACATTTCTCTATTGACATTTTATTCTGAGCATTAGAATCAAAGCAACTAAGGAAAATAAGAACGAAGAAAATGCCCAGTTTATAAGTATGGAAAGAATGTCTTTGGGATTCAAGTTTCTGATTATTATGCATATTATTAAACTTTTAAGGAAAGCAAGGATCAAGCTTGTTCACAGAAACTTTAAAGTTGTTTATAATAAAAGAGTTCTTTTGATTTTGGAATTCTAATAATAAAGTAAGATATCCAAGCGAGATTGCTTGACTATCACGAATGTATTTTTGATATATGCTTACCCCATAAATTGCCTGATCTTTAATAATTGGACAAAGTTCAATATCAGAAAAAGAATAATTTGAAAACCCTGTTTTTTTAAAATCCTTCATTATTAGTTTCATATAATCTTTTTGGCTTTCTGCAAGAATTTGAGGATTATCACCAAGTAATAACTTAATGATATATGATGAATCCTTTGTTATATAAGCTGTTCGAAATTTTTCCAGGAAAATATTTACATCGTCGGCAAAATTTTGACTTAATTCATTTGAATTAGTGTGTAATATCGTCATAAATGAGAAGTCTACAATTGTACCATTCTTATCAAATTCAAGAGCAATTTCATCATTTTTATCTGCACCGTTAAACATCACTACAGGAATATGCTCAATTCTCCAACCATCATCTCTTTTAATTGCTTGTTTCGAAATAGTAAGGTCAGAACATTTAAATTTATTTAACCCCCATATTTTTTCTATAAGTTTAATTGCTTCTATATTTATCTGAAATTTGTTCGCTTTCAAAGCAGTATTTTGATCGTACGCGCAATAGAGTTCAGTAAAAAAGTCAGCTGCATTAAGTTGTATTTTTACTCTTTCACTGTTATCAGAAATATTTGAAATATTGACAGCTATATTGGGTTGGCATGTAAAGCAGCTTCTACATGATGATCTTAAAAAATAGGCAGTCGTTTGGTTATTATTGGATTTACAAATCTTTATGATACCACATCTAGTTATAATTCTGTTAAATGTTGTTTGATCAAACTTTGATTTGTAGTCATTATAGGCAGTCTTTAACAAATAATTTACAGCTTGGTTCTCGGAGGTTTTATCAACTCCAACAGAGGATGCGAAATAATAGGTTTTAAAATCAAAGCTGCATGTGTTATTTTGAGCAGAAACATGCAGAAAACAGAAATAGTTAAACAGTAAGACTAAAAACCTTAGTTTTATGCTGGTTGATTTTTTTGTTAGGTTTGTAATGTGTGTCAATGGTTGATAGTTTATAATTTTACTGCTTTTTAAACTGATCTTCTGATAATGTTGGCTAAATGAGTATTAACATTAAGCAATATTAGGTATTTTTTTTTGTATGACAATAGGTTTCAAGAAAATGAACATTAATAAGACATAAAATGTTATGTTTTTATCATTTTCCCACAAACTATAAAGAGGAAAGAGCTCTGATAAAGATCGGGGTGCTAATCAGTTCATTAGGCAAAGGTCAGAAATTGATCTTCTTTTCGGCATTATTGAGTCTAGCATCGAATAATGATTTTAAGGAATCGATTACTTTCTTGATCCTGGAGGCGAACCTAGTCGTAAAGAAATTTCGGCCTCAATCATTCGGTTCATCTTACAATGAAATCATTGGAAGTAGACTGAAAACTTTCGATTTCTGGACGGATTTTGTACCTGGCTGGATTTTTTTATTAATAAGCTAAAGGTATTTGACTATGAAAAAATTTAGCACTTTGATCATTTCAATCTATGGCAATAGGACAAAATTATTTTTAATTTGACAGGTTAGGATATCTTTGATATGCAAAGCGAACATCCAATTCATAAAAACTTTGTATTTTTACTTTTAGTTATTGGGGAGATAGCGCTGTCAGAATAAAATAAAATTCAGGTTATCAAACAGATAAGAAACGACCAAAACATGGAAGAACCTATTATTATATCAGATGATATGGACCTCAACAAAGCTTTCGAGGTCGTTTTAAGTATCAGATCATTACCGGAAGTATCAACAGAAATAGCCAAACTAGTATATAACAGATCTCTATCAGAAGAGTCTCTTAAGGAAATATTAAGGAGACATCAACTTAAGAGTATCACTGACCTAAAAGATGAGATGCTGGATTTGATCCTTGTTTATATCAATATAATACTGAATGATAATAAGTTATCGCAAAAGGAATTAGCAAATGTAAAGTTGTTAAAAACTGTATTCAAAATACGCGAACGTGATTTTTATAGATATCGACACCAGGAGATAAAGGAAATTCTTTATAAGCAGCTGGCCAGGATCTATAGAGATGATAATAAAATCGACGACTCTGAGGCCTTATATAAAGTCGAACTGCAGGAACTTTTTAGTCTTGGCTATGATCAATTCCTTGAATTTGCAAATAGAGAGGATATTCTCGCTCTTGAAAGAGGAGCTGATGTCCGAAACCTTGATACTGTTATTGCACCGGCAAAATATTCCCTCATAGAAGGTGAAGTCTCAAATAATATGATCCCAAAAGAAGTTAAAGAATTAGTTTTTGCAAGGGATAGTGGAAGGTGTGCTCTGTGCCAAAGTGATGAGAACCTTGATTATGTTCATATTATTCCATTAACTAAAGGTGGATCAAATACATCTAGAAACATTCAACTTGCTTGCCGGCAATGCAGAGATAATAACGAATACACTGAATTTTCTTAGAAGAATATCAATTCCCAGTATATATATCGCTGAAGTCATTTTTGCATGGGAAACAAAGCATCCTCCAAACCTTGTTATATTACATATTTCTTTTAAAGAATTTAATATGAGAAACATAGGTGTTTTATTATTTATACTTTTTCAATTTGTGTCTTGTTCATATAGTCAGAATGAATATAATAAAACAGATTCTAATGACCAACCTACATCAGATTTAAAAGATTCACAGAAAAGTAATCATCCTGCTATAACTCGAGAAGTTATCAATGGTTTAGTCTTATACAAACCTGTAAACCTTGCAATCGATTTTATGCGAAGAAGGCCAGATAAATTTGATTCCTCTGTTTTTTTAGCTATTCCAGCGGCTTTTACGACCACAAATACTACTATTGACGGCTTCTATATAGAAAATGGGGTAATCATTAACTTTCAGCAAAATGACAGTATTCAGGGAGGATTAGGACTTTGGAAAGATTCATGCCACTATTATAAATTTAATACAGCCAATTACGATTCTATCTCAAAAGAAATTTTGAAAACTAATGGAAGCTTCTTTCAACAACAACTATTAATCTCTCAGAAACAAATAATCCCATGCAATCTGTTGGTATGCAAAAGGTTAGTCCAACGCAGGGCTATATGTAAAATTGGTAACGAAATCTTCATTGCAGAATCTGTTATCAACTTAAATTTAACTGACTTCTCTCAGCGATTATTAAAAATAGGCGTTGAAAATGCTATTTATACGGACATGGGAGGTTGGAGTGAGGGATGGTATAGATCGGACGAAAATAAAATTCTTACAATCGGGAATAATAAAACCCAAACAAAGAAACAGACAAACTGGTTTATCTTTAAGACTTCTAAGAAGGGTAAATGATTTGACGACCTATCAATCTCCACAATGTTGCCAGCATTTCCCATTAGGACTGGAAGTCATACGGGAGCATTGAGTACCCTTTTTAGTGATTGCAGAACATCTTACAGGTATCGTCCGTCTATTACTCGAATTGTTGATGCCATTGTTCTGTGGCTCTGCTCCTGGGACCTGACTTTGATGCATGTAGCAATAACCATTGCTATTCAAGGTCAGATTTTTACACCTTTGTCCGGTTTTGGTTATTCCCTTACATTGAACTGAAGATGAAGAGTGCACTTTATTATGAGTTGATGTACTCGACCATGACCAGGCATTCAAATCTATTTTACTTTCAATAGTACGCTCCTGATCCTTAGGTAACTGATAAAAGAAATCGATACCGGTAACTTTTTCAACACTATCAATCGTGATGGCATAATGCTGTAAAGGTTCATGCGATCCTTCATTAGGAATTATGAACCCTATGCCTTTAATATCTGGTTCAGTGTAATCCAGGATAACCTTATAAAAGTAACGGGGAACAGTGATCCTGTTATAGCCAATTGTTGAAAACCCTTTTGTCAGAACCGTTCCCGTGACCACGTAAACAACTTTATCATCGATTGCCCATTGACGAACCTGCCTTTCCAGTTTTTCCCAGATGCCACGGTTAAAGCTGGGATATTGCGGAGTTATGTTTGAAAGATAAAAGGATTCGACCATGGTCTGATAAGAATAGCACATATCTGCGGCAGGAGCCAGATGCCCTTTGTCATAACCCGAACCTTTATAGTCAGAATTTGTTGCCGATTCTGATTTGAGTAAAGGGTCAGGTACAAAATGATCATTTCTTTTAACTACTGGAAAGATTTCTTCTGCTGTAAGCTTATAAGCAACCCAATTGGCAATTCTATAAATAGAATTATATGACAGAGTATAGCCGGTGTGGTTTATAATTTGATCATTTGGTTGGGTTTTGGGTAGTTCCAAATGAGAAAATGGATAACCTTTCTTGTTATTTTGTGAAGTGGCTTCATAATGGAAAAAACCGGATATGGATAAAAATATAATACAAAAAGTAAAATATTTAATAATCTTCATATTATGAGCATAAGTTTTGAGAGTAAAGTTAAAGAATAATAAATATCAATGATTGATTAAAGCTTTTTCAATAAGACTAATAGATTCTTTAATCAGGAAGGAGTCTTAGTAAACCTTTGAATTTAAAAGGACAACTTATGTAGATTGTTTGCATTTTACGACCATAAAAAAAGCGTTCCGTCTTTTGACGGAACGCCCGGTAATTCAGCGGTCGAAGGTCAGAAAGTGATCTTGTTTTCGACATCATTGATGCTTGCATCAAAGGATGTTTTCAGGAAATCAATGACTTTCTTGATTCCCGGTGTGAAACTGGTTGTGAAGACATTCCCGTCGGAATCGTTCAGCCTCATGGTGCAATTGAAATCATTGGAAGAAACCTGGAATCTCTCAAGCTCTGAGCGGGTTTGCACCAGCTTGGCTCTTTTTTCGACGACAAGCTGAAGGTTTTCGACCTTGAGGATCTTCTCCATCAGGGTCATTTCCTTCTTGACTTCGATAACCGGTTTCTTTTCTTCCGGAATATTGATATCAGGATTGTGAACTGGTGATACAACGGTAAGGATTGCTTTTTCTTCAGCAGTTGGTTTTCCGTTACCCGGTTTCTTCAAAGTATCAGTAAGCTTATTCATGTTAGTTTGCTCCTGCCCCGGAGACTTTTTTAGGCATCTGGCTCGCCATGGTTTATAAAAAATTTATGCTGAATGCCACAAACGGAATGAAAATTTTAAGCAAGTGTTCGGGTCAGATTTTTTACTTCAAAAATCTGAATGAACCCAACGGGTGACTGATCCGTCAGGAGGTCACACTTAGTGAAAAACATTTTCATGAGTTTAATTTTGCTGTAAATTTTGAGTAATAGTGCGTGGGGTGATGAGTAGCTCAAAAAAAAAGACTGCCCAAAGGGCAGCCTCATTCAGGTATTCTGTGTTGGCTCAGAAGGGTAAATCTCCTGAGGGAACATCTTTCGAAGCCTTCTTTGAAGTATTACGCTTCTTTTTGGGAGTTTCAACGGGCTTTACCGGTTCATTTACTTTGGATTCTTCAAGGCGGTTGACATAAGCGGTGTAGTCATGTCCGAATTTGTCAGGGCTTTTCAGTTTAGCGATTTCAATGGTGATGTAATCTTCATCCTTGTATTTGTGGGAGAACTTTACGAGATCTTCGATTTTGAAGTTGATCTTAATGATTTCAAGGCCTTCGACTTTCTTTCCTTTTCCGATGTAGTTTTTTACAAAATTTTTCATGGCTGTGATTTTTAAGGTTAATTTATATGCAAGTGTAATTAAGCCCATGGAGGGGCACTCAAGTAGGAACTGGAATACCGAACACCTGCAGGATATGCCGGGAAAATTCTTGAATGAGTGGAACTGAACCCTGGAATGGGATAATAGCTTAGCATAGGAATTAAACAAAGAGCACAGTCATCAAATTCTGCAACTGCATCATGGAAAAGGAAAACAGATGGGCTGAATGATCAAAGAAAAAAATACCCCGAAAGTTAAACAAAGACAGGATAATCATGCCGAAATTGTATAATTCCTTACAGATTAATGCCTGCAGTACAGGAGCCACAATTGGTTATATCCTGGATTTCTTTTCTTGCAACTTCAATTCATTTTTGTTCACAAGTTGGCAACAAATAGGTACCCGGTGCAACATGCTCATGGTCGATGGTTTACAAATAAACACTTGAACGACCATATCATAACCTTTGAGTTTACTGCCGTTTAAGCGCTTCGGCCTCAATTTTCTTTAAATTTCCCTGCGACAGCAGGTCTTTATTAAGTGTGATCAGTAATCTCACTTCAACCCCCCTGTATACTCCCCCAACATTTGAAGAATCAGCATTGGCAAAGATCTGAATGTTCTCCGGCTTGATCAGATCTGCATTTACATAAGCTATATTCTGCTTTGCAATATAGGCCCTGATAAATGCTAGACATTTGTTTTTCTCAAAGGAATCATTGCTGTTGAGGAGCTTCTTAAAAGGGTCACAATGTCCGAGGGTGTCACATACTGTTTCACGAACAATGGATACCAGGTTTTTATCCTTTTTCACAGATAGTGCGCTTTTGAACGGGATGGCATCAGCCATGCCCATGAACTTTAATTGTACCAGTTCAGGCATTAAGTAATCCTGAACACTTAAGAGATTCTGCCGGATCATAATGTTGATCAGACTGATGGCCCTCTCAATTTCATCGCTTGTCTGCTCTCCAGGAGCATAGTTATATGAATAGTAGGCGATACCAATACGGTTTTTCAATTCCGGATCCTGATGCCCGTATTTGAAAGTTACTTGGATTTTTTCAAGATACTGGCCCGTTCGTTTAATTTCGGATATAACATTTGGCACAGCGACTGCAAAGTTGTTCTTGAGGATTAATTCCTGGTTCATTCGACTAATCAGGTTACCAAGGCCACTATATATCCATAGGTCTGAGGAATCCTTCCGCCCTCTTTCCTCCATTTGTTGCTTTGTTTCATTGATCATCGTAACCGGTAATTCCTCCAAAGGTTTTATTGTAGCAGCATGTATAAAATAAACAAGTGCACTGTCATACATTTCCTCCTGAAAGAATTGTTTCCCTGAAGTCATTAAGGTATTGTAATTTTTATTGATCAGCTGGAATAAGTGATCGGCGTGATCAAAAGCCTCCCGGCTGCAAGCGTTTTTACATGCCACAAGGTACTTTTTAAGCGCTTCGTCAATATTGCCAGATCGCTCTAATTCTTCTCCCTCCTCGATAGTTTTTTTGCAGTCACATTCTTGTGATATTTTCTGAATGATTTCTCCTGCTTTCTTTTTAAAATCCGTGTGAAGATGTTTCGCCCAAAGTCGTGCCTCCTGCGGAGACAACGCAGACGGGAAAACGGATGTGTCAAGCTTGACCTTTAATTTACCAGCATAAAAAATAGCAGAATCTAATTCATACAATGACAGGCGATTGTTGGATTTTATATTATACTGGATCCAGAAATTCATTGTTTTCAGATACAAGGTTGTCGCATATTCTTGGTATTTATATGATTCCAGAATGAATTGCCGGTTGTCATCTGTAATCACCTGATAATTGGCGGTTGGTTTCTCTGTATTGATCCTGATCATTTCAGGATCGTTCATCTTAATAGTTCTTACAACTGTTTCAATATAGGGAGGCACCTGATTGATCTTATCCTTTTCGTTCTGAATGACTTCGTCTTTTTCTCTGTTCAGGTTATTCAGTGTCAGGTTGAGTTTATAAGATATATCCTTCAATTTTATTAACGTGTCATGGCAAACAGATTTTATTTTAATCAGATGAGCGCGCATCAATGGCGTCATTACCTTCTGGTTGACAGGGACACTGAGCAGTTTATCAAGTGAATCTAATTTTTTTTGCAAATTCTTGAGACGCAGGCTTACAACCTGGTACTTTACATTGTTTGAATCTATTTTAGTCTGGAGGCCTTTAACATAATTCGAATATTTTATTTGAATTGTTGACAGATAATTTTTAAAATACTCGCTTGAGTCTTTGAATTTTCGGAAGAAAGCAAGATCTGTCACTATTTTTGGAGCTTTGCTCAACAGGTCCTTTTCCCGTTGATCTAACTGTGCATAACTTTTCAGACTGTCTGGCTGAAACAAAACGGAATAGCTGATACAGTCCTCATGATGTGCATATAATGGAATTGAAAAACAGTTAATACCGATCACGTAATGGTTTAACAGGACCGGCCCACCGGAGAATCCCTCAGCCATAAAGCCGTCATAATATACACATTGACGAGTTTTATCCGGAATACCCAATTCTAAAAATTTTTCCTTGTTCTTCAAATTGGCACTTACTCCCCCAATTTCTATTGTCTCGTTATAAGGATGATTGAAAATTTTTGGATAACGTTGATAGATATCAACAAATCCACAATATTTCAGTTCTTTATCAAAATTATCAAGCCTGGTGATTGTGTCTTTATTGTACTTGATTTCGGAAGTCTTATGTAGAAATCTATCATTTAGAATTTCGATATAAACAATGTCTCTCGAAATGTCCACTTTACTGACGATAAAAGTATTTCTGTTTTGTATTGGAGTTTCTTCAGTCGGATTATAGATATACTTGATCTTTTTTGAATAAGATCGGAAGTTGGAATCAAAAGGTGCATTTAAAAAACTATGCAATGAGGTATAAATCCCACTATATCCCTTAATCTTGAATCCAGATGCAAAACCATCATCAAATATGATTTTATATGTGTTTCGCCTTATAAAGTTTGCATAATTAATGGAATCAAGCTGTCCTTTGACAGTATAACCCATTAAAACAAAAACTAGAAATGCAGTATATTTACTTATCATTTTCACAATGTATTTTTAATTCTTCCTGCAATTTGGTTCTTTCCTTTGTTTTCATTGAAATAGCTTGAATAAGTGTATCGTCGCTCTTGAAGACTGCATTCATGAATTTCTCTGGATCCGTCAGCGATAGATTATAATAGTAACAATAAATACTGAACTTTTCTGAACTTTTTTTAAAGAACTCTGTCTGCTTAACCGGAACTTCCTGTTCCCCTTTGTTCATCGATTTCTGAAACAGTTCGTGCGCAATTTTTTGCCGGTTGACATCATTGATGCTGTCAATCAATATTTTATTTTTTAATAATTCAAAACGTTTATGGTCTCTTTTTGAAACAGCCTCCATGGAATCGTAAAGTAGTTTATAAGAAAGGTTGGGTTGCATAATCTTGACCCACTGTTCAATATCGGGTGCTTGCGAATGGTGAATGAAATACTCTGAGTTTTTTTCCATCAAACCAAGAAACCCGCCAACCAGCAGTCCCCAGATCAATCCCAAAACAGGCAGCGTCATTAGTTTGCCCGATATCCTGGATGAATTGAGTTCGAAACCGGAAAAAAGGGCTACAAGGGTAGTTATCAATACCAGTATGGACGAAAGTACGGTACTTATAACCGGAGATTCGGATAATCCGATGATAACTCCAACCGGCAAACCGATCAGTAAAAACTGAAAAAACAGTCTGGTTCCTTTCCAGCAAACCTTGACAAATGTGTTCATTTTAATACTCATCTGATCCTTTATGTGATTAACAATTTATACAATCGGGATAGGTTAGAAAGAAAAACATACATTCATACATATGCCATACTATCAAAATAGATCCGGACTTGCTAGATCAGAATCTGCAAATCACAAGTAAAGGTAATAGAATTAGAATATCAAGTTTTCTGAATATCCCAAATTCTTTCACAAATAGATTGATACAATTCTTGCCTTTGCTCTATATCTTGCTTTTTAAAATCATTATGCGGCACAAATGGCAGATTAAGCGTGTTTTTCATTGTGAGGAAGTTGGGATTGTTCTGATATGTTAACTCGCATAATGATTGAACAATAAGATTTTCTTTGACATAATGCTGCAGCTTTTGAATGTAGGGTTTTGAGGAGAATGATTGATTGGTCCCTTTTGGCAGGAGAAGTAATCCGCCAAATCGGTTGCGAATTTCTTGAAAATCCCTCTCCTGATCAAACTCATCTCTGTGTTCGTAAAACATATCTGCCCATATATGTTCAACCTCAAAAGGTTTTCCATTGGAATTGTGGAAATATTTTTCAAAAGATGAACTCATTCCAGTTTGTTGTTCAACAAATGCTGTCATCCTTGACAACAAAAATTTTATGAAATATCTATTCTGGCCGTGTAATCTAAAATTCCTTATCCCTTCAAATGATTCTTCCATTTCGGTCAGTTTACGCTTTAATATTGTCTGGAGTTCGGACAGGTTTTTGTTTCTTATCTCTTTTACGAGAGTATACATTGTATACCGTATCGAACTAGAAGCAAATAATCTGAAATTGACGGAACGACGAACGACGAATGTTTCAATGTACCTTGCAACCATATTCATTTTCTTAAATACCGTTTCTTCATCATCATTCTTTGTCAAAGGAGCCATAAGCAAGGGATAGCCTAATGAATTTGCAATACCCCATCGCTTTATATAGTATATGTATTCAAGTTCAGGGGTAAATGTCCGCTCAGCATTAAGAATGTTTAAATAGATTTTTAGAAAGAATTTAAAATCGGAATCGATGAATAGTTCAAAATCATCAGATTTTTCATCTGTCAGACCAACTTTATCCAAATTATCTCTGAACCAACTGTGGAAACGTGTACCAATCTTTTCAAAATCTTCATTTTTTGAATCGGCTTTTCCTGGCCTTATTGTTATCGCGTATTGACTTCTGAACCATGCCTGGATAAATCGCTGGTCTTCATCCTTATCGTAATCATGCAAAGTTTGCATGGATTTTTTCCATAATTCATTGGCTTTTTGCCTTTTTTTACTGTCCGTAAATTTGGACAGAATAAAACTCTTCAGCATTTCAGTTGGGGTGAGGTTGAGCCCCCTGTCATTCATGGTTTCGAAAATTATGTATGCATTCTCATCAGAATATGCAATAATTTCAACCATTATCACATTGTATTTTAACCAATCAATGAAGAAAGGAAGAATTCCATTTTTTATTTCCTCAGGAAAGGCTTTCTGAATGTCATTGTAGCGTGCAACAATATTTATAGTCGATTCATCATCATCTTCCTTTGGTATGTATTCCTCATTGTTGAAAAGGGCTTCAAGGCACAGAATTCTTTCTTCGACTTGAATATTGAAAGACTTTTCACCAAATTTCTCTGAAAAGATCAGTTGTTCTAATTTTTCATTATACCCCAATTCCTTTTGAAGATTATTCAGATATATAAGCAACAAAGTAAGAGACGTAAGGCGTTGTTGCCCATCAATTATACTTCGCTGACCATCTTTTATGCTTACGACGAAAGGGCCTAAGTAATAAGAATTATAATTCTCTATGTCTTTTCGCTTGTGTTCTGGTTGATACTCATCTAAAAACGAAGAAGTAAGGTCGGAGATAAGCTGCTCAATGTGCCGTTCTTCCCATTTAAACTCACGTTGGAAATAGTCAACAGTATATTTCTTGTCGTCCATAATTTCTGAAATGGAACGATCGTGCGCTTCAATCTTATTAGCTAATTTACTCATGTTTATAATTTTTTCTCAAGTTTCTCCCAATTGCCTTTAAAAGTCTCAGAATTTAATGATGACAGATAAATTATTCCCCTTGTTTCATATTGTTTTACTTTAGAGGATGCTTCCTTTGAAGTACAAATATAATAAACAGGATGTTCCATTTTGTCGGCATTCAGGCTGACAAAAATATAGAAACAGCCATTCTTGATTTTGTTTAACATAATTGGCCAACCTACATTTTTTCGCTTGTAGATTGCCTTAACCTGTATTGCTACTCTTTTATCATCTTTTTCAGCAAAAACATCCACCGATTTTGCATTTCCGATCGTCATTCCGACTAACCATCCACGACGATATAGTTCGGCCGCAACAAAATACTCACCTGAAAGGCCTGTGCTATTACTCGGGATTTCACTCATGTCTTTGAATATTTTCTTTATTAAAAAATGTTACATGCCATATTTCTTACGAAACTCACCTACCCATGTATAGCCATGTTGTTCAAGGACTGGCAATACATCTTGAATATAAATGACCTTGAACTGGTCTTGATGCCTTCGTGGTATTCGACTAAATAGTGTTGGGATCAGACCCCTTTTCCCATTTATACCAAACTTTTCAAAAGCAGGATTTCTTTTGTCAATTAGTAACACAAAATACCCATTGTTCTCCAATGCAAAAAGAAATTCACGGAAAAATTGGTAATAAATAGCAAGTGGACAAATGGGTGAATCCATATAATAGTCGTCTAAGTGATGCTTTTTCATTTTATCCCAATATGTTCTGCCCTTGTGGGTAAGATAACAAAGATCTGGATCTGAAATGGGGTTTTGCCCATCACATTCGCCGTTCTCGATGGTAGAGCATTTCCCAAACTCCGTTTCGACGTATTTGGCTTCTAAGAAAATGTTTTTCTTCGTTTTCGTTTCATCCAGAACGACAAAATCAAACGAAGTTGGCTGTTGTTGTTCCTCCATGAATGTTTCGCGACAGGAATGTTCAAATTTTAACGTATAGCTGGTGTCAATCATGATATCATGAAATCCGAACAAATCATTAAAAAAAGCATAATTTTTATCAAGGACTGGATGACAAATAAGATTGAACAACATAGCCTGACTGCTCAGACCGTGATGGATATATTTGTGCAAAGGGAATGGATCACTGGGAGAAAGCGAAGTAATTCTCCTCTGCCGCTCGTTAATAATGTAATTTGCGACTGCAGGAAGAATAATGTTATGCTCAGTCCATTCTTTCCGATTCTTTAAGATAAAGGTATATTTTTCATCCCGGTCAACCTTTTTTGATTTAAAATATTCACTAGCTATTCTGTTTTGTTCTTCACGGAAATTGCTGTACCGTGGATAAGACCATTTATTCATGTTTCTTTTATTAAATGCTCAAACGGATTTTTTTACATAAAAATGGCTATTCAAATGTTTTATCTTTCATCAACCGGTACAATGGCCTTAATAAAGAAAAATTACTAATTACTGTATTTTCAATGTTGGTGGATAAAAGTTCAGGTGCTCCAAGAGGATAATTTCGTCCGATAATGAAATAATAATGCCGCCAATTATCCTCTAGAACAAAGCTTGCAAGTTCATCTGCATCCTTAAACTCGCTGACATATCTGACAATGCCAGCGACTTCTATAAAAAATTCGGTACCAAGATTCGACAGAAGTTCAAAAAACGAATTCCGGTATGTTTCCTCATTTTTGATCCTTGAAGCAAAATACTGCCGATCCTCAACGCTCCCATCCTTTTTTCCAGGCATCAACCAGATGCCAACACTATCATAATGAATAATTACCTGGAGTCGCATATAATACAAAGGGGTAGCTTCTTGGCTGTATCTTTTCAGCTCATCTTTATCCCTGCCATATGCAATCCAAATACCGGAAATTTTTTGTTCCGGTTGGTTGTTAGGATCACTCGAACTTACTATATGTTCGGTCTCATAATGATGATGAATATTCCATTCATCTGGCAACTCCTCTATTATTAAATCATGCAGATCAAACATCCGAATCCTGACTCTATCGCGCTCTATTTTGACAACTGGATTGTCCAAAGATATTTTTTCTGGAGAAAAAGCCTCATGATGAATCTTTCCAAAAAATTGACCAGAGAAATCAATATTATCAAGGTTAAAGTTGTTATTTAACCTGTCAATTAATAAAGTCAGTTCCCTATTTGATTCGCTTTCTCCAAAAGTTTTAGATCGGAAGATATTCTTACACGATTCTATAAACGCCACCGTGATATCATGACCGTTATCATAATGACAAGTAAACCACTCGATCAATGCAATGCATAAATCCTGGTCACCTGTCTTAATAAAGAGTTCTTCATTTTTAGCAAATCCTCCTTCAGAAAAATTGCCAGATCCTACGAACGCGACATATTTCCCATCTGTTAAAAAAATGTACAATTTAGGATGAAAAAAAGATCTGCTATAAATGCGAACTGAAATGTTTGAATTATTCACGGCACAATTGAATACCTTCTCCCAAGCATTTGGAGAACTTACTATATGAACACCAAATAAATAGTGCTGTTTTGCACCTTGGGGGATATTCCGCTGAAACAATTCAAACGCCCATTCTGTAACCAAGGCACTTGCCACCCAGCATTCATCAACCTTTTTTATGAATTCCTTTGATAAAAACTCTATGGACAATTTTTTGCTTATCATAATTACTTAATATTTTCGTCTCTTTCCGGATACTCTTATCTTTATTGCTTTCTTGGCTCTTATCCTTGCAAGTAAAATACTCGCTGGCTCATCACTTGGTTCTTGTGGGACCAACTCGCCATGGAATGCCTTAGATAAAATGCTTTGGGGTAATTTGTCAAGCAGGGCTTTTGCTTTGGTATAACGAGCTTCTATTTTATCAGCAAACGTAAATAGTTGCTCAACCCTTTTTACGATTTCATTTTGTTCTGCAAGCGGTGGAACAGGGAATACATATTCTTTTAAAATTTTAGTATTTATATTTGGCCATGATGTTCCTGTAGCGACCTCCATGAATTTCATTCTCTGTAGAAGTAAAAAGTAATGAATAAATTTTCTAAATGAAATTTCACTAACACTTTTTATGGCCATAATGCCATCATAAATATATCCTTCAATATCAAGCAAACAAGTTCTACCAACACCATAAACACCACTAACGCCAATTAATACATCTTGTTGATTGACATATCTACTAAACCTTACCCCTTCTTGTGTCAGAAATTCGTTAGTAGTATATAAGACATCATTTTTTGTATTATCTGTAAAATCTGAGAGCATAATCCAGTGATATACTGTTTTGGATTTAGCAAAGTATCTTTCATCTTTCTTTGGACGAGGTGATGAGCCTCTAACTATCTCGAATACTTCTCCAATTCGTACCGAAATCCATGTGTTAGATACTTCACATGCTAAAATTTCAGTTTCGGTTTCCACTGTTTTTATTCTATTAATGAAATCAATAGAAGATTCAATAACTTTATTCATATTTCTCCAATCCGCTGTTAATTTGCCATTAACAGCAGAAGCTAATACGCTTTGCCTGAATCTTTTCAGAATTTTAGGTATTTTTTCAAGACGATTTTTGCTGGTTTCTAGTTTTTCAAAGATGGCATTGAGTTTATCTAAAATTCGTTTTTGCTCCGCAAGAGGTGGTAGCTTAATTTTACAGATGTCGAAAAAATCCTTATTGATGTGTTGTAAACCACTTCCTGTGCTTGTTTCCTTTATAAAAGTATTTTGTTGCCTGATAGTGTACTCAAGAAATTTAGTTGGAATTTTATCCTGTGCTTTTAGACCTACCAATGTAGAACCAATTGCACCATTCAACCCGCTGCCACATTTGCCTATACTCCCATCCCATACTAGTAAAACTTCATTTTCATCAATTACAGAAACTTTAGGGTCATTCGTATAAAACCGAATTGGTTTGCCTTCCATTTCATCGATTAAAATGTAGGGAACATAACCTGGTTTTGGCTCATCAATGGTGGTTGTAGGTTTTTTCCCTTTCTTTGCAATGAGAATTTCACCAAGACTACATTCAACCCAACCTTGAGGTATATTATTCTCCATTGCTTTCAAGAAGGGTTAAAATTTCACGTAAATCATCAACAACTGCTTCCATTTCGGTAATGGCCTCCGTCGCCAATTCAGATGGCTCCGGCATGCTGTCAGCATCTTCAATACTGTCATCTTTCAGCCAGGTAACGTCTAACTTGTAATTTCGTTTTTTGATCTCTTCCACGGTGAAGCAGCGGAACCGGCCAACTTCGCCCTGGTCAGTCCGGGTACTGTTTCCATTGGGATCAGTTCCGTATACCTTTTCAAATTCATCGAAATGCTTTGCTGTCAGAGGCCGATCCTTCTTGGTTATGCCTTCAATGTTGCTTCGGTTATCATAGATCCATACCTTTTCTGTCGGTAACCCCTTCTGAAAGAAGATCACATTGGCTTTTACACCCTGTGCATAAGGGGTAAATGTACCTCGTGGCAAACGAAGAATGGTGTGTAGGTTACAATCCTGCATCAGAATTTCGAATACTTCACCAGCTTTATCCTCGAAAAGAACATTATCAGGCAGAACAATTGCTGCTCTGCCTCCTGTTTTAAGCGTGCTCATGATATGCTGGACAAAGTTGAGTTGCTTGTTGCTGGTTTCAATGGTGAAATCATCCCTTTCAGGGGCCTGATTTGCTCCTTTGGTTCCAAATGGAGGATTTGCCAGGACAACATCAAACCGGTCACTTCCCGGAGAATTATAAATGGTATCACCAAGTTTAATTTTCGGGATAACTCCATGCAGGTACAAGTTCATCAGGGCTAGTCTCCTGGGCCTAGCTACCAGCTCTTGACCGTAATAGGTACTCTCCAGGATTCGCTTTACATCCTCCCGGGGCAATGCACCTTTACATTCATACATGAGCCATTCATAGGCGCATACAAGGAACCCCCCGGTACCACATGCCGGGTCAGAAATAGTAAAGATTTTCTTGCCACGAGGATCCGGCTTCATCATCCTGACCATGCTCTGTATCAATGGCCGGGGTGTAAAATACTGGCCTGCTCCTTTTTTCCCTTCACTGGCAGCCTTCTCCAGAAGGCCTTCAAAGGCGGCACCTTTCACGTCCACATCCATAGAGGTCCATTCGTCTTCTTCGATAAGGTTGAGCAACTTTTTCAGGCTTACCGGGTTATTGAACCGGTTCTGTGCCTGGGTAAAGATCTCACCGAGCAAACCTTTTTCTTTGGCCAGTTCACGAAGGGTATCGGTGTAATGATCCATGAGATCA
This sequence comes from uncultured Bacteroidales bacterium, assembly GCA_903929315.1. Lineage (GTDB taxonomy): Bacteria > Bacteroidota > Bacteroidia > Bacteroidales > FEN-979 > CAIYUC01. The sequence goes on along the minus strand of CAIYUC010000223.1, from coordinate 36,696 downwards.
CCACCGCTCAGATTCTTCATGGCCTGCCAGTTGTATTTTTCAGTCAGGTGAACTTCCTTTTCATCTGCCATTTTGAGGAAGAGTAAAAAAGAAAGTTGTTCAATGTAATCATTATAATCAATTCCTTCGTGTCTTAGTGTGTGGCAGAAGCCCCACAGCTTATTTACAACATCGCTCATATAGTTATGCCGCTATTGCCAGGTTTATTTCTTTAATGATAATTTGATATTCAGCCGGGAATACTTTCTTGAACCTGCTTAATCCTCCCCTGTCTGTAAACACGGGCAATTTCCTGAGGTCTTCCTCATCAAGTGTCATATTTTGTTTAAGGTGTTCCTTGATGTATTCCATCCATTTCTGCTGTTCGTCATTGAGGTGTTTACCTTCAGTTACTCTCAGGATGGCTTTAACCACTCTTTCTTCTGGGCTTAACAGGGGTTCCGTTTCATTGGCAGCATGTTTAACCATGCTGATAATATCCACAACGTCTTTATGATAGACAATCTGGTGTGCCTTTTGTAAGTTTGCCTCATCATATTTGCTTTCTTTCAGCTTATTGCGGAGTTCATTCAGTGCTTTGGTATTCCAATCTTTTGGCTTATTCAACAAAATGGCAATGGCCTGGATCTCCTTTTCCTTCCTTTTAATAAATTGAGAGAAAGCTATGAGATAGTCTTCGGGTTTAAGACCGCTGCGATCTTCCGCTTCGAACACCGTCCATGATCCAACACTGTCCTGCACCTCATAGCCAACAAGGAACACCTTTTTAGCCCGTTCATAATTGACAAGCAGGTCCTGAAATTTCCCATCACGGAGTAATTCCATTATATTGCTAAAGCTGTCAAATATTTCTAAAAAAGGTTTTGCCATTATTTGTATTTATCAAAATATTTAGCCAGATGTTCTGCAAATTTCCCCATGTCTCCATCAGGGATGAACATTGAAAATTGATCCCGGGCCTTCCCACTCATATCCTTTTCAATCCTCTGAAGTCGTTTGCTTAATCTCTTGGCATTCGCTTTACGATCCTCGTTATTATATATTTTCTCAATAAGTTCTCTGATCGAGATCGTGTCAGAACCTGGCGGGTCAATCTTAAAATTATAACTGGCATTTTTAAAATAACGGATCAATGTTCCGTTGAAACAATCGAAGATTACAAAATGGGTTTTCCCGATTTCATCGCATCGACGGGTACCTCGTCCAAGCATCTGTTCCCATAAGATGCGGGATTTAACTGGCCGCAAAAAGACAATGAATTCGAGTGCTGGAATATCTACCCCAGTGCTTAGCATATCCACAGTTACAACAATTTTTGGGTTAGGCCGGTTGCGGAATTCTTTGATCTTCCTTAGTGGTCTGTCAACCGTAGGGCTGCCAGTGATCTTAGCTACGAAATCATCTCCACGGTTGAAGGTGGATTTACAGATATTCACAATACGATCGGCATGAGAGATCATCGGAATATCATTAGAAGCAAATATTAGGGTCTTTGGAAACCGGCCCCATTGGTGCTCAAAATCGTCGGTATATATTTTAAGTTCATTGATGATCTTGTGATTAGTATCCGGTGCAGTGATCTTTTCTTCGATCTCAGTTGAAGTAAATTCCCGTTCATCCTCTAACTGATCGATCAGTTCACGGCCTGTTTCAGTATCGATAACACCCACCTGTTCCCCTTCTTTCAGAAAGGCACCATTCATCAGGACATCTGAATTGACAGCAACAGCATCATAATCGACCAGGAAACCTTCATCAATAGCCAGTTGAAGCGGATAGCTAAAAATAGGTTTTTGAAAATATGCTACGGTATGGGATGCTGGGGTTGCAGTCAGACCAACTTTAACAGCATCAAAATGGTTCAATACATTCCGCCAGACATTGGTTTCCTTTGATGTGTAACCGCGATGGCATTCATCAGCAATGATCAGGTCAAAGGCATGGGAAGGTATTCGAAGTGTATCTTCGTCATCCTCGGTTTCTTCGTCATCAATGAATGCACCGGCCTTTCCATATAGGTTCATCGCCATACGCTGGATGGTACAGATATAAAGGAAAGTCTTTGTTCCGTCAGGATTAGTCAGGTAAGAATTGGGCAAAACTGTTGGATCATAGGGTTCATCTTCAAAATCCTCTTTTCTGAAGCGCTGGGAATACAATTCGTATTCGTCTTTGAATTTGATATTCCTTGGAGTATCAAATGAAGCAAAGGCTGTCACGGCCTGCGCAGCCAGGGATTTACGGTCAACAAGGAAAAGGATTCGTTTGGCATACCCCGATACCAGCATGCGGTAAACAAGGACAACCGTTGTAAAAGTTTTTCCGGTTCCCGTGGCCATTGCTAAAAGCATCAGGCGTTTACCATCCATCAAAGACTTTTCGTATTCCTGGATAGCTTCTTTCTGATAAGGACGTAAACCCTGGTTATCGATGGGTTTATCCTTCAACCATTCAAATGCTTTAGCTTTGTTGTCAAAGAAAGTGGATTCAAGTGATTCAGGTGTATGAAAACAATAAATCTGCCGGCTTAAATTTCTTTCTTCCCTGGCATCCAGGTGATAAATAAGCTCACCATTTGATGAATATAAGAATGGTACCCTGTAACCATTCCATTCACCGATAGTATTTATAACCCCTTTTGAATACCGTTTAGCTTGTTCCAGAACATTTTCAGCACCCACCTCCAATTTCTTTGCTTCAATAAAGCCCAATAATATTCCATTGACCAAAAGAGCATAATCAGCGGGTCCATTATCAGTCGGGAATTCAGTTAAGGCATATTTATCCAGCAATGCAAGGTTTAAACCCTCTGAATAACTGCAGAGATGCCAACCTGCATCCTTCAATTGATGGTCTATTCTATGCTTTCTAGTAGCATTCTCTGATTCGTGATCCATTGAGGGGTTTATGAATTCCTTTGATATAACTTCTCAGTATTAATAAAAATACTCCAAATGAAATCATAACGCTGGAACTGATTATATTCTTTATTACAAATGAAATAACTGCGGACCGTGTAAAATTAAGTAAAAACCAATACAAAAATATAAACAATCATTGTCATTCCGGTAGATCGGAATGGAAACACTCAAAAATCGATAATTCCAATAGGAGGTTGCCATATAAGGTTTAAAATGTACAGCGAATTTTTCGTAGGTAATTTTGCGGGAATTTCAATTTAATGTGGAATCGTTTATTATTACAATTCAAAATTTAAAGATATTTAACATCCCAATCCGGATTTCCCTCAAAATAAGTTCTATATTTTTCTAAGAATCTGTCAGCATGAATAGCTAAGCAAATAAAAGAAGTCGCTCTAGTCATTGCAACATATGCAAGTGGTAATCTTTTTTTGAAGGCTTCATTTTTTCGATATTTTGCTTTTTGTTGATCATTACTGGTTATAAATTCAAAAATTTTTCCTCCAATGTCATAAATACGGTTATATGTCTCTAAATAGAGAGTTGCTTCATGTGTTTCACTTTTAACTCCATGAATAGTATCAAAATGAATTTGCACTTCATGTCCATCCTTAGCAAATGTATAAATTCTATTTTCTAATTTCTCACCTGGTAATTCAATTTCAGAGGTTTTAAAAAATTGTATTAATTCTTCATTATTTTGGCCATTAAATGCAGTAATAAGATTCGATACACATTTTTCAATCTCACCTTTTATCAATTCGGTTTCAGATATAACAAGTATCCACTTTGCAATGTTGAGATTAATTGTGGTTAATTGGTCTATATTAGTAGAACGGAGATATTGAACTAAAGTAAACGGAGTAAAATAAAATTCCGATAATGGATTTTTGATTTTACTAAGTCGTAAACATTTACATAAAATACTTAGTATTGCTTTTCTTCCTTCTTTTACATTGTTACTTTGAACTATAATTTGTTTTAAATATTCAAGAAATGAAATAAGGTTTGAGAAATCTTTTTTGTTAACCCCGCGGTTAAATTCATTCCAATAAGAATTAATATTTAAACGAGAATCGCTTAATCTTGCTCCAACTGCTTTACAAACTCTTCCTTGATAAATATTATGTTGAATTAATAATTCTCCAAATTTGTCCTTAACGTTAAGAATTGTGCTGTCTGTAAATACTATAATGGTTGGTTTTAGCGGCTTGGGATTTATCCATCCTCTCATTTCTTGCGGTGATAGGCATATATCTTTGATAATCTTTACAATATTCTCTGAAATTCTTGTTGTTTCAGTCAGTTGTAATTCCAAATTTATTTTTGGTGTCCATTCTTTTTGATGTTCAGAAGACGAATAGTTATAAATAGATTGATTGATATCGCCAATTTTTTGAACTATCGCAGGGGTAGCATCAAACAAATAACTTAAAAGTTCTGATTGATGAGTTTCCATATCCTGCATTTCATCAATAAAAACTAAAGGAAATCTCCTGTGAAAAAGATCAAGTAATTGCGGATTCTCTCTAATATATTTAAAAGCAACTGAATAAGCTTCTTCATATTTAATATATCCTTTCTGGAATAGATCATTTTTCAGTTTAAGCAAAGTGGCATAAGTAGGAGTATGTTTCCCAACGATTGGCTCTGGTTCATTAATATCAATTGAAATATCAAAATTGATCTTGTTGAAGGATAATCCGCCTAAAAATTCTATTCCTTTATTCGCGCTTAAATAGTATTTAGCTTTCTTTATATCCTGACTGTTTGTTCTTTCAATTATATCGTAGTAGGAATCATTATCAATGATAGGAGAAGTTTTAAATTTGTTTTTATAAGCTGGAATAGTTAAAAATTTGTCAACAACGGACTGAATAGTTCCAAAGTGATTTGGATAATTGAAGTAGAAGCTTGAATAAGAAGCAAGTTTACTTTGAATTTCACCCACAGCAACATTTGTATGAGTGATTACACAAATCCCTTCTTTAAATGATTTCGGAATTCTATTAGCTAAAATAATAAGTTTAGCGGCCAGAGTTGTTGTTTTCCCACTTCCTGGACAAGCCTGAATATCAGTTTTATCTAAGAATCTGATAATTTTATTTTGACCCTCATTGAAATTAAACCCAAAGTGGTTCTCAACGAATGCGATTTCCTCCGTTGTGAATATTAAGCTTTTGAAATCAAAGTTTGGTAACATGTTTGATGGCATCAATTAAATACTTGAGGTGTGGATCATGTTGGATTAAATCTTTCTCTATTTGGGATTTTGCTAGTATGCGTGAGAAAATTTGAGCGACCACGGTTTTTGATGCAAGTTTACGCTCCAAAGGAGCATATATTTCAACTGCAATTTGGTTTTCATTTTTGTTTTCTTTTACCCATCTATCATTTTCCTCTTTCAATTTTCCTTCAATAATTTCTTTACTGATGATCCTTTCAAGATTGTTTGTATATAAAGCAATAATAATTGACTTGTGCATTATTTTTCGCAAACAACTCTTTGCAATTTCAAATTCTAGTGTCCATGTATTTGGTAGAAAAGTTTGAACATCTCCTAAAGTATATTTATTTTTCTTTTCAGTGACAATTTCTAAAATTTCATCTAAAGTGTATTCATCTTCCGTTTTTCGAGTATCGCTTAATAGATTTACTTGTTCTAATGTCCCAGTGCCACGTCTTTTTACCTCGTAAGTAAATTCCTTAGCTTCTTTAGGTGGAATGTCCCTATCGGTGATGCAAGAAACTTTTATACCAATGCTATTTCCATCCTTTCTTTGAAAGATTCTAGAATAGCGTAAAAGAGCAGTACTTCTAACATTTACAATTGAAACACCATATTTGTGCAATGGGAGACCAATATAATCCGCTAAAGTGGGTAATATTAAATTTTCAGCATCACCTTCTACAATTATAACGCCATTAGCAAAAAACAAATTTGCTTTTGTATCATCTATAAATCGTCTAAGAAACTCATAGTCTCCAGGATCCAGATTAGTTTCTTCATTTTTTAAAGAAAAAGCATTACTATTTTTGCAAATGATCAAATTATTTAAATCAACTTTTGATGCCAATGAATTACTATGTGATGTGATGATGCACTGAAAACCAAGACTTTCTGATTGTTTATTAAGAAATTCAATAAGATTTAGTTGTGCTTGCGGATGCAGATGGGCTTCAATTTCTTCTATTAGAGAGAGTTTTAATCCTACATAGCCAGTATCCTTCTTTAAAAGTAACATTTCAGCCGCGATGAAAAGTAAATTATTTGAACCAAGTCCTAAATTTGATTCATTAGTTTTTGATAGGCCTTGCAGTTCAAGTTTTTCAAGAATTCGTCCTAAATCGTTTTGGGTAATTCCAAACTTTGAAGTTAAAGGGTTATTTAAAAGGGAAAATTCTTTTAAATAGTTCAAATTAATAGTGTCCGATACTTGCTTTCCATCTTTATTTTCAAAATAATCTTTTACCTCCAGATTTGCTTTATCCATAGTTTCTTCAAGCGGATGTCTCCCTCCATCATTCTTTTGAAAAATATCGTAAGCGGCAAGAATTTGTGAAAGTCTAGAACCTTTTCGTGGAGCTAATTCGTATTCAGCATCTCTCAATGGTTTTAAATATGTCACCCTTAATTTTGATTTTGCTTCGCCGCTTATCATTCCACTTTCTTCATCCTCACCAGCCCTGGTATCATAAAACACTTCTGAGATTGAATTACTTTTTTCTTTTCGTCGACCAGTTAGGGTAAGCTTCAAATAATATTTCCCATCAGAAATGCTCAACCATTCAAGAAATGCAGCAGCCTCTTCTTTGCTTAAGTCGAAAAATGTACAAATTATCTTTAATTCAACTGCTCTTGTAGTCCCATCGGTGTAAAAATCATCTTTATCGAGTCTTATCCAATCGTTACTTTGAGTACCAGTAACAAATTTTATTGCATCAATAATGGATGATTTGCCCGAATCATTTTCTCCAACAAGCAGATTTAAACCTTTTTGAAAATTTAAATCAATTGACCTAAACTGTCTAAAATTTTCAATTTTTACATTTGATAAATACATACAATTAAGTTTGTTTCTTTGAAGTTCACATGATTTTAAAAAACTTTTGCTTTTTACTTTATCCTCAATCAGTAAAATTAAACCAAAATTCCAATTTAAACTGCAATTGCACAAACAATACTAATAAATTCGACCTTAAAAAAACCATATAAATAAAATTTAATGTGATTAAAGTAAATTAAGCCCAGGTTTCCCTGGGCTTCTAGGCTACAATGTGCCATCATCCGCAAACGAATAATATCTGTCATCCCCGATGATGATGTGATCCAAAACAGCCATATCGAGCAATACACCGCAATCCTTGATCTTCCTGGTGATTTTGTTGTCAGCTTCACTGGGCTGGATATTCCCTGACGGATGATTATGCCCGAGAATGATGGATGAAGCATGCTGCTCCAGGCATATCTGGAAGATCTTCTTCGGATCTACGACAGTCCCGGAAATACCACCTTCGGAGATCTTGACTTTTTTAAGGACCCGGTTGGCTTTGTTCAGCATCAGGACCCAGAATTCTTCAAAAGGCAGGTCGCCCATCAGTGATTTGAAGATTTCGAAAGCATCACGGCTGCTTGTGATCTTGTCTTTGAGGATCACTTCTGATTCGTTTCTTCTGCGGGCCAGAGCAAACATTGCAGAGATCTTTACTGCTCGCTTCTCGCCAATGCCTTTGATCTTCTGCAGGTCTGAGACTCCGAACTTCCAGAATTCGCAAAGGCTGTTTCCGCAGATTGACAGCATTTTCTTTGCAATGTCAAGTGAGTTTTCCCCGGAAACACCAGTGCCGATAATAATACTGAGTAATTCTGCATCGGAAAGACTGCCATTGCCTTTCAGCAGTAATTTCTGACTTGGCAGGTCATCTTCTGCCCATAGGCGCATAGGGATTCTGTTTTCGTAGTTTTCGCCGTTTTCCTGGGCAAGTTCCGGTTTCATGATCGATTTTTTCATAGTCTGATTAGTTTTAAGCAGCATGACAGCCGCAGTGAGTAAATGAAATTTACCGGATTGAACATGCGAAGTGGAAAATTTTAAGCAAGTAAACAGGTCATGATTTTTCCGGTCGGAAAAATCTGAATGTTCCCGAAGGGTGACAGTTCCTTAAGGAGGTCATGCTTGGTGAAAAACATTTTCACGAACATAACTTTGTGAATTTCGATTTGCTACAGGGTTGGATTTTTGCAACTTTTTTCTAAAAAGTCGCCATAACGAGCCATTCTGTGAGGGGCTTCTTTTTTGCACAGCTTTTTTCTTTGCCCATCATCGAAAGAAAAAAGCTGAATGAATCGGCACTTCATGAAAATTGCCAAAAACTCCCGGAGTTGCAATTTATGTAGTGGTTCATTTGATAATATTTGATCCAAAAACAGTATCGAAAACTCCCGGAGTTATACTGTGGAGCTCCTTCATGAGCCATGCGAGTATAAAAAAAAGCAGCCAGTCCCGATTTTCGGGACTGACTGCTCTGTCTGAAGAATCAATTTCTTGTTGAGAACTGACCCTTGAACTCTGAAAGTTCCCATTCGAACTTGTCAGGTTCTGAAGCGATGAGTTCTTCTGTATAACCTGGGTAGTAGATCTGATCCAATTCTTCGGTGAGGACTTCTACGATTGACTGTTCCTGGGTGTTTCTTACTTGTGCGTTCATAAGGCGTTTGTTTTAAAGGTTAGAAATGAAATTTTTTACGCCGAAGGCAACTACCGGGAATAATAAATAATGTCAAGGGTGTTGGTCACGATTGCCTATCAATCTGAATACACTGAAAGCGACTATTCCGGAAGGAGGTCGCCCTTTACAGTTTTAAGCCATACCGATCACCTCGGTATCCTTTCTTTCAGCGAATTATTCGTAAGGTAACTTTGAAAGAAAATTTCGAGCTAAACCGTGCGTTGGCCAAGGGATTTCTTTTTTGCTACTTTTTGCTTTGTCCTGGGTTCAAAGAAAAAAGTAGGCCGATCGAGCCAATTCACATTCAAAAACGCAAAACATAGGATTTATAGGGGTTCCCGACGATAAAATTTAAGGATGCATGTGCATTTTACTTTACACTTCCTTTCTGATTATAAAGAAAACTAAAAGTTCAACTGATGCCAAACATCGGTATGCCAAAAAAGGGGCATTTTCAGGGGATTAAAATTTCTTTTTTTGCTTCTTTTTGTCTTTGTGATCAAATTTCAAAGAAAAAAATAAGTTTTTTTCACCATTTTGGGGTGAAAATTGTCAAGAATTGGCAATTTTAAAAAAACCATTTTATCTAAAAAGTTGAGTGCCAATACAATGTAATTTTTTAGGTTCTTTTTTTTAAAAAAGAATGGCACAAAACCACGACCCGCCCGGTCGGTTGAGTGCACATGCAGAATGATCTCAAAAGCGGATATATGACGATCCCACAGGCCATTTTAACCCTCAAATAACAAATATTACATATAAATATATAACAATGGTACTGCAGAAGACAAAAGCTTTTATTACACTATCAGAATAAAGAAGGAGGAGGTTGTTGTTGAAAAATCAAGGATCAGGATCATGGCTTTATTTAGCCATCAAAAATTCGTTAAAGTCTTTGTGGTTGGGATATTTGACAGGTGCCCAATCTTTAACGATACCACAACTGCTGATGATCTTTTGAGTCGCAGTCCTTCCGGCTGAATCATTGTCAAGGTAAAGGTTTACTTCATTTGCATTAACTAATATGGATTCGATCTTTGGCAGGAAGGACAAGGAGTTTAAGACAATTGTAGAAAATTTGGGGATTTTATTATGGAGTGTGCAGCATGATAAAAAATCCATGAATCCTTCAAAAACATTTATTCTCGTATTATCTGTACCAGGTATGGTGGTGAAGTATTTTGGACTGGATCCTGTCTTGAAAGCTGGATTACGCAATTCATAGCCCCCTTTGTCATTTTTAAATGCGAGAGCAAAATAATTTCTGCCATGAACAGAATAATATGCCTCCTTGAGAAAAACCTGAGCAAAAGGAACTGAAACCTTCCGTGAATCAAGGTATCGAATCAATGAGGTATTACTTAACGGCTGAGTGTGATCAATCTTTATTTGCCCTGTTTTGTCAGTTGCTCCGAGAGTGTACGTTTCGGTGGAACAAGAATACTTGCTTAACATGGCTAATGCGTCAGCTACATTGATGTTGTATAACCTCATCACCAGGCTGATGAGATTACCACCAGCACCTGTTCCAAAATCATACCAGACGTTCTTAATGAGATTAACATTAAAACTTGGATCATTCTCCTTTCGCAAGGGACTTAAAAACAAAGCCCTGCCATATGCTATTTTAACAGGTTTGTAACCATTGATCTGGAGAAAATCCAACACTTGCATTTTATTTGCCTCAGTATAGTTCATGACGTTTATATATTTAATTTTTACTTGAATTTTCTACGAATGACTTTTTAAATAAATTTTAACAGAGCTCAAAGTGGCCATCGGCGACAATGACCACCTGGCTACATTTTGTCCTGATTCTTGTAGCCATGTAGTCATTTTGTAGTCGGTATAAAAAAAACATGGCTACACTGAAAACCCTTATCCTTACTATTCTTTTTTCTCTTGTAGCCATGTTGCCACTTAATTTTTATTTATTCACATATTTTACATAATATGCACGTATTGGTTTTTTTGACTCTCCATCACGTTTACTGATTCGCGCAAATCCCAGTTGCGTAAGAGCCCTCCCTAGTTTATCAAGGGTTCTGAAATCTGCTTTTCGGTCTGTTCTGGAAATTATATAATCCCGGATAGCTGTTGTTGTCCAAAATTCATCAAAGTCCAAAGCAGTAGCTGGTGTAAAATACATTTGAATATATTCATACTCCATTGAAACTTGCTGGTATTGTTCGTTTCTCGTTTCATTTTCTTTTACCTCCTCCACAGTCAATTGAAATTTGAATCCTTTCTTATAGAGGGCATAAGCCTGGCTCCAGACCTTATCAATTGAAAGGTTTGTGTAATCCCAGTTTATTGAATCAATATCAAAACACAACCAGCGTACACTTCCTGTAGTATCGGTTAAAAATGTATCTTCATTTGTTGAACCGACAAAGGAAGCACGGCGAGCATCTGTTTGTGACTTTTTCCCAAATGGATGACGGACCCTGATCTTGTCTTTTGAAAACATGCTTTTCAATTGATTAAGATCAGCCTTGGACAAAGTGCTAAGTTCATCAAGGTTAATGATGAAATTTTCGCTTAGACTTATCAATCCGTCCTTATCAGGAGAAATGTTTTCAGCAATGTATTTATTAAGGGCAGGAGGACATAGATATCTGCAGAAAGTGCTTTTTCCTGTATTTTGTTCCCCGCCAACAAGGATAAAAGCTTGCTTGTTGAATGAGAAGTCATCAATGGCACATGCAATTGTGCGAACCAGCATTTTTTTAAAATGATGGTTAAACTGGTATTGATCCCTTGCCCTGATATGATTGGCAAGCTCCTCAATATAGTCAGTGTCATTTTCATTCCACAAAGGCAGGGAATTCAAATACTCTTTAAATGGATTATAGGATGGAACAAAATCAGAATTTAGCAATGCGCCAAGATTTCCAATCGAAATATGGTATCCACTGCTCAGGAGCTTGATAAAAATGTTGTTTTCATTAAGAACAATGAAATCAGGATCTCCTTTTATCCGCCCCTCTACAACATGCATGATTTCATTTAACCTGAGATCATACCAATCATTAAGGGCATGCTGAACCTCGACAATGGGTAGATTTTTTCTTTTATCTGCTTTCACTTGGCTCTTCTCTTTTGTACCATCATATATGAACCAGCTTCAGCTTCAATTTCTGAAACTGTTTTTTTACGACCGGCCATTATCCAGGCGGTAAGTTCCTTTTTAGAGAAGTACAATCGTTTCCCACGTTTACAAACAGGCACTTCTGCCCGTTGCACCAGGCCATAGATAGTAGGTACCGAAAGATGGATTATTTCAGATGCCTGCTTAATGGTAAGCAGCTTATCAGTTTCATTTTGGGGATCGTTACTCTTTGAAAGTAACAGCCGTTCAATGTTTTCCAGTTTATCAAACAACTGGTTTACGGCTTGGGGTAATTTTTCAAATGTTATTTCCATTGCTCGCAAGTTTTTTTAGTGAATCTTGCTGCAATAGTACAGGGTTATTAATGGGATTTATGATTGCGGACAACGCAGACAAAAGGAAAGGCAAAAGAGACAAAAAGACGGACAATACGGACAACCGAATTTACCATCTTTTCTTTGTTTTCTCGGGTTTAAAAAATGGTATAATAGTTTTTTTCTCCCAGTTATCGAAACAATCCAAAAACAAGTCAATAAAATCTTCTTTTATCGATTGGTAGTTAAACTTTGAAACTGCTATAACATAAAACTCATAAAACCTTTTTATCACAAATCCCTTCTCACCTTTTACGCAATTAATACTTTGCTTTGGTTGAGTCGTATCCTTATGAAAGCCTTTTTTCAAAAAGGAATATAATTGCTCAGGGGTTAGAAATGGCTCCCCATTTCTACTCTTCTCAATAGTCATAACAATAAAATGATCCACAACCATGTCCATTGGTAACTTTTGCCAGCCTACACTTTCCGAATTTCTTAATTCCTGCAACCTGCCTTCAAAATCAGATTGAGAGAGGATTATGGCTGGCTGGCTTTGGGGTTTGGATAACTTTTCGGATGCAGATAGATTCTTCCTTTTCTCATATTCGAGGGTACTGTTGATATCAATGATATTCAATGGGAGTCCCAATTCATTGCATATTTCAAGAAAGGGAATGTCGAAAACATTACAACAATCCTGGATTTCATTAAAAAGCAATCTGTAAAGAGAAAGAATGATATAGAAAAAACCATTTCCCGATTCCGGGTTCATTTTAAATGAAGTAACCTTAACTTGTTCGACTGTTTCACCCCATAAATCAGGAAACTCTGCGATTCCAAGATCTTCTACACTTTTAATTTCTCCTTCAAAGTTTGTACCTCTGTGAAGTTCATAGATGTATGACTTTATAACATCCTTTTTTTCCTGAAGGCTCTTGCTGGATAATATGTTATGCCGAAGTTCTAAGCGGAATGGTTTAATAAGACTCTGACCAAAACCATAATGACTATTTGCTATTTCGACAAGTTCAGTATTACTGAGCTCTCGCCAATTATTAAGGATTTTTAAACAGTCATATAAAGCTTCGCTTTTTATCATATCTTATTAGATCTGGCCCAATTTCTATTGGTGGTATTGATATTTCAATAAGTTGGCTATCAGTTAAGCTGTGGTGCAGGCAACGTTACTTTGATTTTTGTAACCGGAAAATTAGTCAGGTGTTTTGCAATTTTTTTCTTTTCCTGACTTTCAAAGCTTCCGAGGTATCCCTGTGTTGTTTTCAGGTCGGCATGCCCGAGGGCTTCGCTGATATAGGAAATATTTACACCTGCCCTTTTGAGAATGGTTGCAAATGAATGCCTTGCCGTATAGGTAGTAACATCAGAAGATATCTTCAGTTCCCCTGCAATCAGTCTTATATATTTATTAACCTGTTTAGTAGCCTGTCTGATTTTGCCCTGCTGCTGTTTACTGGTTAAATTGTCAACCAGGACAGGGAAAATATACATTGACGGTGCAACCGGCTTTTGTCCCCACTTTTTTATAATGGCATTTATCTCAGGAGTCCGGACTATTTCTATTGATCTGTTCTTCTTTTTTGTATGTATCGTTTTTGCTCTGTTGAAAACGATTGAGTCTTGAGTGAGATCAGAATATCTGAGCAGGCAGATGTCTTTCATATTGATCCCGTTGCATAGGTATGAAAAGACCCAAAGGTCGCGTGAATATCGCTTGACATCCGAATCTGCGGGGTCATATGTAAATATTTTCTGTATCTCTACTATAGAAAGTGCCTTTTTAATGTTCTTTGGCTCCGGAATCTGGTATTGGTCAGCCTCTCTGCCAAAGGGATATTCTTCAAGCTTTGCGTTGCTGTTCCGAATGGCCCTGTTATATAACCTGCGGATACACCTGGCATAAATTGCAACAGTAGTTACGGAATGTTGTTTCTCAACACGTTCAACCATCCATTTTTCATACCTTTTTAAAAAGGAAGGGGTGATCTCATAGAATTGCAGGTCTTCTCCGGGGTGAAATTCCTTTAGTGAATTCATAGCTGCAGTGTAGACTGAAGAATTTCCAATACGATCTTGTTCATCCAGCTCAGCGATGTATTCTTTGAATGCCGAGAAGATATTCCCCTGATCGCCTGAATCAGTAAACAATCGCCTTCTGAATACTTCGAATGAAAAAGATCTCAGTCCTTTCAATATTTCTACGGCGTTCCTTTCACAGGCATCTATTTCACGACGCGTGTCTTTATATTTTTCTCTCGGTTTCGCACCCATAACTTTTTCAAAATCATCTTTGGTAAGATGGAATTTGGTCTTATACAGCCGGGAATGGCGTTTATAGGTTACTCGTAATTTAATAGGGTTGCGCCCTTTTTTATCTTTTGTCCTGGGGTCGCGGTAAATTCCAACTGACCAATCTTCTTTTTCTTTATTTTTCATGCGTGATTTTATTACTTTACTACCGGCAAAGGTAATAATTTGCATAACAATTTGCATAACAAATAGTGTTCATATCGATTAAAAACAGTTAGAGGCCAGTAAACAAGTCTATTTTAACAAATTGATATACAGATTGTTAATTAATAAAAGCACAATAACGCTTAAAGGGCTTTATTTGACTCTTAATCAATGGGTCGCAGGTTCGATCCCTGCCGGGGAGACTGATAGTCAACCACTTACAAAGATAAAGTAAGTGGTTTTTTATTTCCTGCCAGTTTCCTGCCAGGTAGTGAACAGATAAAAGTGTTAATGCATTGTACCCAAAGTTCAGTAAATTCTTGATGATCTTTGAGAAAGATCCTCTGTGGTTTTGTATATTTCAAATTGCCCATGTTCTAAATTATTTACTTAATCTTCCTCCAATAAGGATTGATATTTTTCTATTATTGTTCCTATTAAAAGTTGAATTGACAAGAAGTTTTGCTCTTTATTTAAAACTGAATGGTCCCATCTTAGTGCTGTCTTTATGTCCTCCAAGGATAAGTAATTACCATGGATAAAAACCTCTTTAACTTGACTTTCCTCATCAGAAAATTCACGGTTCTCAGGATCCGAACTTTCAATTAAAAAATTAAAATATGCTTTTTCAATGATTGGATTAGATTTTTCTTGAATGCATTCAACACATTTTAACATTTCATCGATCTTCTCATCCAGATTCTCTTTATTGCGATAAAATATATTTCCATTTGAGTGTGCGGCTTCATTGCGTTCTTTGACAATTTTAGTGAACCGACCTATTTCAGTATTGTTCATTCCGATGAGTTTCAAAAACCGGAAAACGCTACTTTCATTCACTTGCCACAGAACAAATGGTGTCTGAGATTCAAGTAGTAACTTCTCAATATCTTTATTAAACCCAATCATGGCATTTTTAAAGTCTTCCGGGCAATTTTCCTTGATTTGCCAAATCTCAAAATAGACAAAACACATGAATAGCATGTGATATGAGAGAAACGCAAAAGAGTATTTCCCTGTATCATAGTTGGATTGGAAGGAATCCCAAAGGAAGTCGACATATTCCTTTTCAGTCGGATTCTTGTAAGACGCCGGAAGATAATCAAATATTCTCTGTGCTTCTTCCATGACTTATTCCTCCCAAACTTTATCAATTATCTTCTTGATCGTCGATTCATATAAGCAAATTAATTTTTTACATCCTTCAACAATATTTCGCTCATTTTCGATTTTGGAAACAATTTTTTGTTGAATTTCTAATGTGGGTAGTGGAAAAGTAATTAATGAAAATTCTCGTTGATAAATGGCAGCTACACTGGTTGTTCCAGCTACTAAACTTTTTATTTGTTTTTTCCCGAATTCCATGTTCAACAGGTAATTAATAAAGTCTGATAATATTTCTTGTTTAAACCGAACGATTTGTATATTATTATTAACAATATACTTAGAATCTTCGCCATGATATACAGCTGACTTCCCTACTAATTCAGGAGTATTCCTTGTGTTATAAATTAAATCACCATCTTTTACAGAATATTTTATCAACTCTTCTTGTGTTGCATTTATGAAAGCAACCTTATGTAAATTTAAAAATCCTTCAATAGAAATACAATCCATCTTTATGTATGGGATAGAAAAGCCTTTAGTTGGCAATCCCTGTTCCCCTTTATTTTTTACTAATCCTAATTGTGTGGATTCAATCAATTCCCCCAATATCACCATTGGCCATGCGGGGTCAAGTTCAAACTGTGGTTTCCAGTTTTCAACCACCTGCCTGGCACCATCAATGATCTTTTGGTAACTTTCAATCTCAACCACTATTTCGCGCTGAACTTCGAGAGGAGGAAGAGGAATTTGAAAAGTGCTAAAGGTAGAAAAGTTGAGATTCCTTATGTTTGCACCAACTGAAGTGTCAATTAAATATTTTCGAAATTTAAAATTCTTTAGTTGTTCGTAAATATATTTAGGATCTGCTTCACTTCGTGTACGGATTACGCCCATAAAACCACCAAAATAGTAAGGTGTATCTTCGTAAGAATATCCTACTTTCCCTATATGATCTGCACTCCCGCTGGCAGTACAAATAAGGATATCTCCTTTTCTTAGCTTTTGTGATTCCTTGAAGTCAAGTTTCCCCGATACCTTTTTTAGATCAGAAAAAATGATTTTACCTGTTGCTAAGTCAATATTATTTGCTCGAAGGACAATTTTACTATCTTCTTCATCTGACTCGTCTTCTTTCGAATAAGTAACTCCGCGAACAAGGTCAATAACTTCCCCAATTTGTACAAAGGGCCATTTCTGAGTATCTTTTCGTTCCAACGGCCTATATCGATCTCCGGTCAAGATAAACTCTTCATTCTCAGCAATTTTTTTCTTGCTTACCAATAAGGCACTGCAAGATTTTTCTTCCGCTTTGAAAGTGTTCAAGTTCTCAGATCGGATTGCATTTACATAATCATATATAACATTAACCGCATCAGGTAAATCACTTCCTGATTGTTCTCGTCTCTGCGCTCCAAGACCGAACCCATCATTCTCGATTTTCAAAAACAAAACATTATCAACTTTTTTTGCTATGGATTTATCCATGAATAATATAGAAGTCTTTACACCGGAATATGGATTAAATATGCCACCCGGCAGCGATACCACAGCATACAGATGATTTTCCACTAACATTTTCCGTAACTGCTTATATGCTCCAGCAGATTGGAATATAACACCTTCTGGTACAATAACTGCTGCACGTCCGGTAGGTGTAAGATGTTCAGCAATGTAATCTACAAACAACACTTCACTGCGGTTACTCTGAACTGAAAACCTCTTGTGCGGCTTTATTCCTCCTTTTGGAGACATAAATGGAGGATTGGCAAGGATTATATCCGCATATTCGTTCCAACGGTCTTCACTTGTCAATGTATCGTATTCAAAGATTTGCGGCTGAACGAAACCATGTAAATAAAGATTTACCAAGGATAATCTAACCATATCGGGAGAAATGTCATATCCTTTGAAATTGTTCAATAACTTTTTACTTTCCTCAGTAGTTAAAAGGTCGCCACGATTATTACCGTTTTCGGAACGGAGTTCTGAAGAAGTATTCTCCCTAACTATATGTTTATAGGCAGAAATTAAAAAACCAGCTGTACCGCATGCAGGGTCCAATACGGTTTCATTTTTCTGTGGATTTACAACTTTTACCATAAAGTCAATTATATGACGTGGTGTACGAAATTGACCAGCATCACCCTGACTTCCTAACACCGAAAGTAAATATTCAAAAGCATCACCTAAACGTTCGGAATGATCATATGAAAATTCGTTAATGGTTTTTAAAAATAGCTTTAGAGTTTCCGGGTCGCGATATGGCAAATAAGCATTCTTAAAAATATCTCGGAAAAGCTGGGGAATATTCGGGTTTTGATTTAGTTTCAGAATGGCTTCACCATAAAGATTCAACATTTCGTGTCCACCTATTCGTGGATCAAATATCCTTGACCAAGTATAGCGTTCAAATTCACCGACAAAAAAGCTCCTTGTGCCTCCCATCTCAACTGATTCTCTGTCCATATCATCCATGAACTTATAAACTAATGCGATGGTTATCTGTTCAACCTGGCTTTTAGGATCTGGAACTTTACCTACAAGAACATCCCTGGCTGTATCAATTCTTCTTTTCGTTTCGTTGTCTAACATTACTGGATTTTTATTAAGCTGCAAATTTATTAAGCGGTACAAAATCTTTGATGTAGTCTGGAATGGTCTTTCTTAATTCCGGTGATAACTTTTTAAAGGCCTCTCCATAAGGAGAAACATTAAGGAATGAGAAATTACCCTTGTCAATAATATTTCGGAACTCGGTATCAAGAATATATGCCTTGAATACTGTCCGTGCATAATTGAAATACTCCTTCTTTGGCAGATATCTACTATCAAATTTGTCAAACTCCTCATCTAACAATTCATTTTTGGTCTTGAAATAAGGAATAATACCAAAAATCTTCTCGATTATTTCTCTTAATGATATCCTTCGGTCGGCATGAATAGAAGCTCTGAGCTTTTCCAAAGAGAAATAGTCCTCAGGTTGATCCATAACGTTTTTCTCTATGAAATCTATCAATTCTTCCCACTTCCCTTGTTCGACTTTTTCCTGAACTATTGGCATTTCCGAAACCTTTCTTCCGAATTTTTCAAAATACATGCGGTCAATCTTCATTCCATCATATCCAATAGCTTTTTCCGTAATTTTTAAAATTTCGTCTGGAAGAAAATTTTCATAACCTTTTGGTGCAGGTGAAGGTAAAGCAGGGAATGATTCAGGCGAGTCCACTGTTAATTGAAGCAAAGGAATAACCTCATCATAATTGAATTTCTCTTCAAAATACTCGCAATTAGCAAAGAAATCGAAAATTTTGAATTTCTGCTTCTTTTGCTCATCAATTTGTTCTTTCTTCTTTTGATCGATCAAATCATCGGTGAAATTATAAATCCTGGTACCTCTGCCTTTGATCTGAATAAAATCAGTTGGAGAGAAGATAGGCCGCATCAGGCAAAGATTAAGGATGTCTTGGCAATCATATCCGGTAGTCATCATACCTACTGTAACACAAACCCTGGTTTTACTGGTTTTATATTCAGGTATGAAATTGCAAGATCCCGAAAGTTTGTTATTGGCAAAGTTGATAGTAAATTGTTGTGAATCATATATCCTTGATGTAACTTGTATAGCAAAATCTGAGTTATATTTGCCAGGAAATACTTGATGCGCAAACTCATTTAGAATTTGAGTAATCTTTGCCGCGTGATTCTGGGATACACAGAAAATGATTGTTTTTCCTATTTCACCCGAAATGGGATCAATAAATGCATTTTTAAGAAAAGTTTGGCAAAATGTCCTGTTCGTGGTTTCAGAAAAGAATTTCCTTTCAAAATCCTTATGGACATAAGTCTCTTCATATTCCTCACCTGATTCATTTTGAGTTAGAATCGAATATCCTTCATCAGATATAAGTTGAGTTGTTATCTCTGTGCGTGCATCTACCACAATAGGATTAACGAGAAACCCCTCATTTACTCCATCCATCAAAGAATAACGGAAAGTAGGTTCCTCATTCTCACAACCGAATGTTTTATAAGTATCCAAAAGTAGGCGCCGTTCCAACTCCCTTGGATCATTTTCACCCATCTTGGAAGGATCAATGTTTTTAAGATAATTTTTTGGTGTTGCCGTTAATCCAAGTTTACAACCGATGAAATACTCGAACACAGCTCGGCTATTGCCTCCAATGCTTCGATGTGCTTCATCTGAAATCACCAGATCAAAATCATCTGGTGAAAAAAGACGTTTATAACGGTTTGTCGAAAGAAATGACTGAATAGTAGAAACAACAATTTCCGCTTTTCGCCAATCATCTCGATTTTCTTTATAGATGACAGTTTTATAATCGTTCTTCAAATAAGATACGAATGCCTTATAGGCTTGATCTTCTAATTCGAGCCGGTCCACAAGGAACAATATCCTTCGTGCATTACCAGTTCTGAGAAACAATTTAATCACCGCTGCAGAGACTAAGGTCTTACCTGTCCCGGTTGCCATCTCAAACAGGAATCTATCCTTTCCCTTGCTTACCGCCTCCTGGATGGATCCAACAGCAGATACTTGATAATCCCTAAGAAATCGAAGTTTATTGATATCAATATAATTCTTTCGTGTTGATGTGTCTTGCCATCCTGGATCTTTTGCATAATCAGGTTTCTGTGTAATTGCAATATAATCCTTAGCAAAAATTTCCCTGATTAAACTCTGTCGGTCGGGTTTAAATGATGAATAGCCTGTAACAGTTTCAGGAGAAGGGAATCTACTGATTACATGTGGATTTCCCCTTTCAAGATCCCAGAAGTAGTGGAGATTTCCATTTGACAGAATTATGAAGCGGCAATTCTGGTTGATAGCATATTTTCGTGCTTGTTCTTTGGCGAATAAAGGATTTTTATCCTCAGCCTTGGCTTCAAGCACAATGAATGGGAACCCCTGTTTATCAAGAAGCAGGAAATCTATATACCCATTCTTTGATTTTTCAAAATCCTCACCAAATTCATTTAGGATGGTTTCTGTAATTTTAACATTGTTTTCAAGCAGGATATTGGCTTTGGCACCCTC
Organism: uncultured Bacteroidales bacterium; assembly: GCA_903929315.1. Lineage (GTDB taxonomy): Bacteria > Bacteroidota > Bacteroidia > Bacteroidales > FEN-979 > CAIYUC01. Next base: position 15,981 of record CAIYUC010000223.1, on the reverse strand, counting down.
CGAGTCGAAGAAACGCCATCCAGCTTCTTCGAGTAATATATTGATTTTGATACGGGCTTTCGCTTCCTTTTCTGCCATGAGTAGGTAAACTTGCAATCAAATTTATAGGTTTTTTTGGAATATCAAACTATACGGTTATAATTTACAATAAAAATGTCAGAAAAGATACAAGGGTTTATAAAAGAATGCAATGACGCATAAAGGTAAGTTGAAGAAAATCGAGATTTCAACGGTGGATAAACCGGGGGTAAGACCTGCTATAAGGATAAGGAAGTCGGAAGTTGATAGATATTTGGATGGGAGATGACAGTGATTTCTGTTGGGATGAAGAATTCAGGTAATTTCACATAAACCAAAACCTTTACCTTTTCAACCAAACAGGAGTTTTGAAACCCTTGAAAAAAAGAAAAAGATCAAATTTTGAAAGGAACTGATTCGAAAAATTAGGTGGTTTTCAGATTGGATTTCTAATATTTATGTAAGGGTGGATATTAAGTTATATAAAAGATAACCTGTTTGATAGATCATAAAAGTAAGGTTCCAAGAAACCTTGTACCCTTTGATGATTAGTATTAACTTTTACATTAGAAAAAGTCAACTTTCTGTTGATTTTTTAAAGTTTATATGTTTAATTTTGGCCACAGTTGCCTCAAAAATTCGCCAAGGGGGCCTATTTTGGCTTTACATGGTATGTAGAGACCCTTATGAATTCCCAGTGGAATATTTCCCTGATCGACAGTTTATGCGATACAGCCAGAAGACCAGCTTACAATACGGAAAAATGGATTACCGGGCCAAACCCATCGAAATCATATTTCGATGCTGAGGTCAACCTTACAGTCAGTGTTGAGTATAACGGCGATGGGAACCTGACCCTATGGAAACCAGGTGCACAGGTGGTAACCTATGAAATTACAGATATCACCCATACTTCGGCTACGGGCGGCGGGAATGTACAATCCGATGGCGGCTTCCCTGTTACAGCACGCGGGGTTTGCTGGAGTGCTTCATCCAACCCCACGACCAGCGATAGTCATACCAGCAATGGAAGCGGAATAGGCAGTTTTACAAGCCAGCTCACAAACCTGACCCCAAATATTCCTTATTATGTCAGAGCCTATGCTACCAACATTGCAGGAAAGGTATATGGAAACGAGGTACTCTTCACATCAACGAACGGACACTATATCGGTGAAAATTTTAAGGGAGGGATCATCTTCTATCTTGACGGCACGAAACAGCACGGGCTCATTGCCGCTGCCAGCGACCAGAGCACAGGGGCGATATGGGGATGTGATATGCTGGTCGGAACAGCGACAGCGATTGGCACAGGCCAGAACAATACAAATTCAATAATTAATACATGCCCTGAGGCAGGCAGCGCTGCCCGTATCTGTCACAACCTGTCCCTGAAAGGATATAACGACTGGTTCCTACCATCAAAAGACGAGATGTACCAGATGTACCAGCAAAAATCCGTCATCGGTGGTTTTGATCTTGTGAACGGCTATTACTGGACTTCCAGCGAGTCTGACACTTACTCTGCATGGGTTCAATACATCCTCGACGGAACGGTTTCACCTGCCACCAAGCTTTTACCGTTTGAGGTGCGTGCAATCCGGGCTTTCTAAGATGTAACAAAAAATCCCCACTTAATTATGCGGGGATTTTTTTTCGTCTTCGGAAACCATCGATAATTCTGATGTAAGACGAAAGAGGGATTTGACTTCAGGAGTAAGATATTGACGGGAATATGGATTTATTTAAAAATTATTCAAATTTGGGTATGGAATATTTTGAATTTTTAATGAATTGATCAGGATAATTGTATATTTACGATTCAAACTTAAAGAAAAATGTTTCTAAATGAAGAAAGGAGAAAAGCTATGTCGGATACATTAAAGATCACATTCCGGATCATGAAACGCCATTTCAACATCGTCCCTATGATGTTGCTGATTGTTGCTGTCGCAATGCTGATGAGCGGTTGCAGCAAAAGCAAGTCGGAGCAACAGGTGGTTGGAACGGGTGAAACGCTTCGTTTCGTTTTCCTGGCCGACAGCCGGGGCGATTCGATGGGTTATATGGTGGACTCCACATCCTTAAACCCTATCATCCGCCAGATAAGCCAGTTGAAACCGAAGCCGTCCTTTGTGATATTCGGCGGCGACGGGTGTTACAGGGGATATATGCATAGCGCGTATACCTTCCAGGAATTCAAAGACCTTTTCCAGCCTGTAACCAGCCAGGGAATACCCTTGTACGCAACCGTCGGCAATCATGAACTCTATCATATCCATTCAAGGTATGGCTTCCTTCGCGTCAACCAGGAGCAATTCCAGTCTGTTTTTTCAGAGAACCCGGCTAACGGTCCGGCCGGCTATGAACACCTGGTTTATTCCTTCACCGATAAAGCCAGCAGTTCCTTTTTCGCCGTGCTGGATCCGTACTTCCTTACTACCGACACCCTTGTACCCAAAGACCTGGGAGGCCATATCGATTCCACCCAGATGGCATGGCTGAAAGCACAGGTGGCATCGACTAACGCTGTGCACAAATTCCTGTTCATCCATACACCCTATTACTATGTAAACAGTGATCCTGAAGAGCCATCCGCCTCAGATACTTCCTATACCGCTCTCTGGTCTTTCCTGGATGCAAACAAATTTGATTTCTACGCTTGCGGACATTCACATCTTTATGCCCGCCGAACCGTTGACAACACGGTTCTGCCCAATCCCCAGACCACCCCTCCGACTCCTGTATGGCAGAACAATGTGGTGCAGCTTCTCTGCGGCACATGTGGCGCAGGTCCTGACGCCGGCACAATAGATCCGGCGGTGAGAGCCGCCTGGGATGTTCACAATGACCACCAGACGTATTATTTCACCGTCATAGACGTTAAAGGGAATACCACGACTGTCAACAGTTACAGTGGCTATACAGGGACTTATACTGTGTTCGAGACTTTCACCATTACCAGGTAGGACATTTAGTCGGATCTGATGAGGATCTTAAAAATGAACCAACATGTCCCCTGACTTGTCCCTTGAAAAAAAACGCTTAATAAGTGATTGACTTACTTGGCGTTACTTCTAATTGATCGTACACCACTATCCATAGTGATTGTAAAACTCTTCTACATTATTCCTAAGAATGGAGTTATTAGAATTCCAAATGAAAAAAATTCTGGAGATTGATATCAATTTGATAATTAAATACCTTTGAACTACCGATCCTCAGGGTATAATGAGGTCGGCCAGAATGTTAATCAATTTATATGAGTAATGTCCCGATTGATAATGATCTGATCGAACAATACCTGCTTGGAAAACTTACCGATGCTGAAATCAGGAGTTTTGAGGGCCGGCTTGGCGTTGATAGGGAGTTTGCGCGCAAATTCAGGCTTCTTAAGACTTTTCCGGAGATGATGAGCAATCAGGGAAGACTTGAATATGAAAAAAATCGGGCGGAAACGGCGATGACGGTAATAAAAAGAAAACCTTTCCGTTTCCTGAAACCCCGCTACCTTGTATGGGCGATTTCGTGCATCGTATTCATCGGGATTGCGCTTCTTTTCATTTTCATGAGACAAAATCAGCAGACAGAGAATGTCGTCCCAAAAGAAAACGGCATCCGGAAGGCAGACATTGTCAAACCTGAAGTTGTTCCGGTTAAGGATAGTCAAATTGTATCACAACCACAAAATCAACAGCAGGAGAATAAAGAGATTCGGACAGTTACAGATGGGGCGGTGCAAAAAGCAATCGAACTGTTAAATCCTGCCGAGGGTATGAAATTTTCCAGGAAAGAGATGATTTTATTCAATTGGAAGCAGACGTCGGATACTTTTACCCGATTTTATATTATTTCGGAACTCAATGATAAGGTAGTTTTTTGGAGAGGGATCCGGCCCGGTATCAGGGAATTCAAAGTTCCCGGCAGTTCCCTCTATCCCGGGAAATATTACTGGTTTATAGGGACCAAAGAACAAAAGCGTTCTTTCATTATCAGTGAATGACATCATTTCTTATGTATCACAAAAACGTATCATCTTTTCGATTTTTCCCGGATTATTGATTCCCAGTTGGATTGTTAAAAAACCTTTTTTTATTTCTCGCAGAGGCTCGCAGATTAACCGCGGAGTTACGCAGAATATTGATAACATGTATTTTAACTTTGAGAGACTCTCCGTAAAACTCTGCGAAACCCTGCCTACCGGCAGGCAGGTTTGCGGGAAATTTCCATTTTTCTATTTTTTAATAAACCCCGTAAGGATTGAGGTCGTTAAATTTTTTTTCATTTTTTTCTTGACTTTTGAAAATTGTGTATTATCTTTGTAGTGTACTATTACACTAATACACATACAAAATGATCACAATAGAAGATTTAACCTTCTGGTATTCAAAACAAAATCGAATATTTGAAAAACTGAACCTGAAACTGGATGCTGGCCACATCTACGGTCTGTTGGGAAAAAACGGTGCAGGGAAGACCACGCTTTTAAAGCTGATCTGCGGACTTTCGTTCCCAAAATCCGGGACCGTGTCCGTTGACGGACAAACCCCATCGAAACGCAAACCGGGATTTTTAGCGGATATTTTCTTCGTTCCGGAAGAGATTTCTGTGCCTTCCCTGACCCCGGGAAAATTTGCGGAGATCCATGGCAGCTTTTACCCGGCATACGATCCTGCCCAATTCAGGGAATTCCTGGGAAAATTCCAAGTGGATACAAATCAGAATTTTTCCAATATGTCTCATGGCCAAAAGAAAAAAGGCGTGATCGCATTTGGCCTGGCCACCAACACCCGGTACCTGTTCCTTGATGAGCCAACCAATGGTTTGGACATTCCCTCCAAAGCTGCCTTCCGGAGCATACTTGCCGCCTATTTTTCCGAAGAGAAAACGATCATCGTGTCAACCCACATGGTACGGGAACTCGAAAGCATGATCGACAGCGTGATCATCCTTGAAAACCGCAGGATCATCCTCAAGCAGACGATAGATCAGATTGCGCAGAAATTTACTTTTAGCCATTCCTCATTATCATCTTCCCCGGGTGAAATGATCTATTCCGTGAAAAGTGAACTGGGTTTGTCCAAGATTTCACTTAATCCTTCAGGCATTGCCGGAAATGTGGATCTTGAAGCCCTTTTCAATGCCTCAATCAACATTCCGGATAAATTATCCTCCTATTTCGAATATTAATTCCCAAAACCATGAACGAAACATTCAATATGAACCGCTTTTGGCTGCTAGTCAGGCGGCAATGGACAGAAAATAAAAAAGTATATCTCCTTTTATGGGGGGTGATCTCACTTTCCCTTGTGGTTTTAACAATTTTCTATTCCGAAAAATATGAAATGCAATTCTTTTATATTCTATTGTTTTGTTTTGGCGGATGTGTGATGATCCCGACCTTGTTCAGCCGATGGTCGGATTTCGGCCGCTCCTCGTTTTTCCTTCTTTTACCGGCATCTGTAACCGAAAAATTTCTGTGCGGTTTGTTTTGTGGTATTATTCTGTTTATTCCCGTTTATTGTGTGAATTATTTTATTTGCACGTATATTTTTACATACCTGATCGTTCTGTTGTTCCCCAATAATCTTCTTTCATTTTCAGCAGTAATTACAGGAGGGATTAACGAAATTGCATCCACCCCATTCAGTACCTACGTCGTCATTTTTCTTACATTTCTGTTTGCACAGTCGCTTTTCATGACCATTTTGGTACAATTCAAAAAAAGACAGTTATTGATTTTCCTGCTGACAATTATGGCCATCCTGGTGCTTTATAATTACGGGATAAATCTGCTGATGTCAAAGATCTTGTATATCCGGCGGGGAGATTTCAGGGCTCCCGGTGTAATACTGACTTTCTATTCCCCTGATTTTGGCTATGAAAAATCTTTAGGAAATCCGTCAAGTGTTGAATACTTTTCTTTTATTAAACTGATTAAAAATTTAAATTTTCTGATATGGTTCATTGTTTTTTCCTTGTTATATCTCACAACCTGGTTTAAACTTAAGGAACGCGAATTATAAAAAGCCACCGAAATGAATTTTAGCGAAAATCAATCTATATACATACAGATCACGGAATTTGTGGGAGAACAGATCCTACTGAACAAATGGCAAAAGGAAGAGAAAATTCCGTCAGTGCGTGATCTGGCTGCCGAACTCCAGGTTAACCCCAATACCGTTATGCGCGCATACGATTTTCTTCAACAACAGGGAGTCATCTATAACCGCAGGGGGATCGGGAACCATGTCTCGTCAGATGCGGGAGAAAAGATACTGGCAGCGCGGAAGGAGAAGTTCCTGCAATCAGAAATCCCGGTCTTTTTTAAAAATATGCATTTACTCGGGATTGGATTTGATGAACTTGAACCGCTTTATAAAAGTTTTATAAATGAACGTCGTAAGCAATAAAAATAGCATCGAGTATGAAAAAGAGCAATATTTTTCTCGTTAGCGCATTCTGCCTGGCATTCTGCTGGACTCTCCTCATTGGCTGGTTCGCCGCTTCTGCGATAAATAATTACCGGCAGGGGAAAGATCCTTATTTCGCCCGTTCGCATCATCAATACCTGGAAAGCAAGAAAAAGAGCTTTCCCTTACCTGTCAGGGAACTATGCATTTCCGGAGAAGGTACAATGATCTTAACCATCCTGCCCGGGAAAGAACTGTCTGTTCTTTCTCACCCCAGGATATGGGATTGTTTTTATACCGATCTGAAAAACGGGAAATCCCTGATCAGCTTCAAAAAACTAAAAGGAAATGAATATAATGATCCGGTCACAATCATACTCCCTGAAATTCCTGCTCTTTCCCTTGATAATTTTTATGAGGTCACTGTAAATGGATTGAACCTGCATGAAATTCATCTTCAATGTACACGAGTCCATTCATTCATTTCGGGTGGTTGTAAAATAGCCACACTGAGCCTGGATTTTCCAGGGATCATGGATCAACAGGATATTTGTATTAATAAATCCAACCAGGTCGATACTTTAATAGCTTCTGTTCAGGGATCTGGCAAAATCCGGTTAGAAACTATCGGATCTAAAAATCAGATTTCCCTATCTGATTCAATTTATGTTGAAGTGACATACGATCTGATGAAGAAACTTTCCATAGGACCAGAATGTCGTGTTCTGAATAAATAGATGTCCTGGTGACCTTACCATTCACAGGACAAATATAAAATCGTAAAATGGCAAAACTATTTTACCATTTTGCCATTTTGCATCTTACCTCCCGATAGCTATCGGGATTACCATTTGATTCTTGTCTCATAAAGTGTCCAATTTTATCCAGTTTTATTCAGTTGAATAGGGTCAGGGAGAATCTGTTATACTTCGGTCAATTACTCTGTGCTTCATATTATGCTTTGCTGTTCAAATAGCTCATGCATTTGTCATTTCTATGGTTTTGGCAATTTTCAGCGAAGTGTAGATGCCGGCCAGGAAGGACCATATGAAACCCGGGTACCCGTCAAGAATGCCCAGTCTGAGAAAATAATAAACGCAGAAGGTGACAGGGAATTTAAATGCTACCCAAAATTTGTGAAATCTTTTCCCTTTTTTTTGGTTCCCTTCAGCCGCCAGCGAGGTATAATAGTTGATTTTTTCAAGATGATGGCTGAAGTCACGGTAGGAATAATGGATGATCCTGCCTTTCATTCTCCCCGGCTTCCCGGTCATGTCAACGCTTTCATGGACAGGTACCAGGGTGAACTTACAGGCCCTCCTGTCGAAGAGACGCAGGTTCCTCCCTGTCCCGCAGTGCTTGAGGATACTTCCCAGATAATAAAGCACGAACGGGATATAGTATCCGTAGACCGCCCCTTTCCCGGTAATGGTGGTTCCGATAAAACGCTGCAACTCATCCCGAAGACATGGTGAAACGACTTCATCGGCATCAATGGAGAGAACCCAGTCGTTGACTGCCTGATCGACGGCGAATTGTTTCTGATTACCATATCCTGTAAACTCACGAATAAAAACACGGCAGCCAAAAGACTCACAGATTTCCACTGTTTTATCTGTGGAGAAGGAATCAACCACTACAACTTCCCCTGCAATTTCTTTGACGGAATTAAGGCATCTTTGAATGTTTGCCTCTTCATTGCGGGTAATTATTACAACAGAAATGTCCTGCATACTTTTATGTTTGGTTCAACAAAAAGTGATACCGGTCCACTCCAACCATGAATGAATCGAACAAATTTTAATGATGAGATCATACTTTCACTTGAAAGAAAATTTCATTTTTGTCATTACTTTATTCGTAACATACATCTCACTGTTACCGGAGACGTTTCCACCGCTACCTCCACGCCCACCCCCATGCATTCCTCCTCCGCCCATTCCACCATGATGTCCACCACCCATCCCACCTCCTCCATATAAGCCACCACCCATTCCTCTGCCACCGCCACCTCCTTCATGCATTTGAGGTGCAGGAAGCGCATTTACTTTTATTTCGTAACTGATTAATTTATTGGTGTCAGCGGCTGTCAATTCTTTTTTATAAAAGGTTCTGAAAGGAATAACCGCTTCATAATACATTATTCCCAAGCTGTCCATATTGATTGCCGCTGAAATTCCATAAGAGGTGTTAAACAAAGACAGGATTCCTCCAAGCGGAGACTTAAAACCTATCAACTGAATCTTTTTTGCTTGAATCAAAAGATTTTGGATCATGGAGGAACGGTCTGGTTTTATATTAGGACTTCTTTCAGTTTGGGTTTCGCTTCTTTTATGCGTCATCATTTGTTGATTCGCTATTGGGAAAATAAATGCAATAGGAAATGATTTTTTCCCCAACGTATCTATTCTGAATTCCATTCCGCCTCGGAGTATTTTTATCTGCAATGTCTCATCGGAAACTTTCATGCATAAATATAAATTCTGGCGATCGTTGGAAATTGTGTAATTGATCTTGCTTTTGTAGTCATAAAACCGCAAGGGGTTAGACCATTCTGGAATCTTACCGTCTATAGTAACCTTGTTGCTTTGCCAATCAAGTGCATCATAAATTTTATGCGAGCATGAAGAAAAAAAACACAATGTTAAAATTGCAAAAATAATTTTTCTCATTTTCATTTTTTTAGTCATTTGTAATTGTCTGTCTCACCTTCTTTCCACCGCGCCTCCAAAACCCTGTATGGATAATGCGTAATAAGCTGATGTGCATTCGCACATGAGGTCCTGTGAATTTTAATTCCCTGGGTAACGCTGACAAAAGCAAAAATTGTATTCCCCGGAGCAGGGGCGCAGCATCTGGCGAACTGATAATGCAACAATTTGAACCCGGGATCGACGATCACATAGTCTTCCTTTCCTGCTTTGATACCGGAAATACTCTCGGGGAAAGACGCTACCCTGGATACCGAGACAGGTTGTATTCTCCATTCAGTTTCCTTGTAAGACTCCATTTTCAGGGCTTGTTTCACACGGTTGAGATTCGACGGACTTTTTACAATTTCAAGCCAGCTCTTATGGGGTTTCTGGATTCGGGAGGTCAGTATTCTGACTGTATCTCCATTCATCAAGATATGTTTTAGCGGAACCATTTTGCCGTTGACAATGGCCCCCGTGCATGTTGAACCTATTTCTGAATGGATCTCATAGGCAAAATCGAGAACGGAATAACCCAGCTTGAGTTTCTTCAAATCGCCTTTTGGCGTGAAAATAAAGATATCATCTGTGTAAAGCGCCTTTTTCCCTTGTGCAATTGACTTCTCCAGTGAAACCCTGGCGGGTTGTTCGAGTAGCTCTCTGAGTCCGTGAAAAAGATCAGTTTCTGTTGCCTCCTTCTCTTCATTTTTATATTTCCAGTGTGCAGCATAGCCCTTCTCTGCCACCTCATCCATATGCCGGGTACGGATCTGTATTTCTACCCACCGTCCTTCAGGTCCGATTACTGTTGTATGCAATGATTCATAACCGTTTGGTTTCGGAGAAGATATCCAGTCCCTTAACCGGTGGGGATCTGGAGAATAGATATCAGTAACCAGGGAATAGATTTTCCAGCAGTCAGATGCATCATTTTCGATGGTTTTATTCAGTATTATCCGGATAGCAAAAAGGTCATATACCTTTTCAAATTCAACCTTCTGTCTTTCCATTTTCCGGTAGATCGAAGGGATCGATTTGACCCGGCTTTTGATTTCGCAGTCAAATCTGTTTTCCGCTAATCTCCTTGCAATGGGTTTTATAAATTCGGCAGTATATTGATCCCGGTTGGCTTTTGTTTCATAGAGTTTCTGATCGATTTGTTCATAGATCAGAGGATCGGTAAAATGCATGATACGGTCTTCAAGTTCATTTTTAATCTGATAAAGACCAAGCCTGTTAGCGATAGGGATATAAAGTGCCATGGTTTCTCCGGCAACAATGCCTTGTTTCTCAAGGGAGTAATCAGAGAGATGCCTCATGTCATTTAGACGCATGGCAAGCCTGATGAGCAATACCCGGATATCATCAGACAAAGTCACCAAAAGGCCGATAAAGTTTTCCTTATTGGTATCGTACTTTTTTGTATCCAGCTGTTCAAGTTTATGAATACCTTCAATAAGGGTCATAACCGGCTTTCCGAATTCCTGTTCAATGGCTTCCGGTGATAACATTCCTTTATCAGCAACAATCTTAAGAATACAGCACAGGACGGATTCAAAGCCCAGGTTCATATCATCGAGGATGATCTTTGCGGTTTCCAGAACCATTTCCGCATGGCCAGGTTCCTTGCCAGTGGTTTCAAAATTCAGTATCAGGCCAAATGCCTTTCTAAGAAGGTATTTCGAACCACTCAGATCCCAATACTCAAGCAAATCCTCAAATGTTAATATTTCGTTATTAACTTGCACTGGGAAACTTTCCGGATATTCTTCGACTGTATTTTTAAATAATTGGGGCAAACTCCCACCCGAGGCTAACAAAGGGTCCAAATCGCCGTCATACCAGGGTGCTAAACCATTTTCGTTTTCTAATGCAGAAACTTCAATCGGTTGATACATTTCGCTGATATGTTTCTTTCCGTTGATTTTGTGCATAATATCGAGAGGCAAAGGGATTGCTTACTTTCAATCTGATTATTTGACAAAGCTTCCTGTTAAAACTTACAAACTATTAAGATGATTTTATATTTCAAATCAAAGTTGGGGTTCCCTTATATAGATGATTAGATTGAAAAAACTGAAAAAGGTTTAAAGGTTGAAAGCAGCCATGCCATTTTGCATCTTACCTCCCGATAGCTATCGGGATTACCATTTCTTTCGATCATCAATTTTCCCGTACTTTGCAAGATGAACCTTTACCTCTCTTCCCTCAACTCCGGAAGCAATGGAAACTGTTACTATATCGGCAATGATCACGATGCCGTGCTTATCGATGGAGGAATCTCCTGCCATGAAACCGAACGCCGCATGGCCCGGCTGGGATTATCTATCTCGAAGGTCCGCGCCATCTTTATCTCCCATGAGCATACCGATCACATCAGGGGTGTGGAAGTCCTCTCGTGGAAACACAGGATACCGGTTTACATTACTTGCTTAACACAAAGAAACAGTCGACTGTCTCTCGATCCGCAACTCGTACAAACATTTGCCGCCCATGAACCGGTCCAAATCGGCGGCCTCACAGTGAATTCCTTCCCTAAGCGGCATGACGGAATAGACCCGCACAGTTTCACAATAACCTTTAATGGCATCACAGCGGGTGTTTTTACCGATATCGGCACGCCTTGCGAACAACTGATCCATCACGTCAGCCAATGTCATGCAGCCTTCCTGGAAGCGAACTACGATGAAACAATGCTGGAAGAAGGGAATTACCCGATCTACCTGAAACGTCGCATCCGCGGAGACAAAGGGCACCTTTCCAACCTCCAGGCGTTGGAGATTTTCAAAAACCACCGTTCTGCCTTTATGAAACTCCTGGTATTGTCGCACCTCTCGGCACAGAATAACCATCCGCAGGTCGTTCATGACCTCTTTGCCATGCATGCGAACGGTACACGTATTGCAATAGCCTCACGTTATGAGGAATCGGAGGTATTTTGCATCCCGGTGTGAAGTCTGGACAAATTCAGATCCTCTGTTAACAGACTGACAAATAAATTAAATAATTTTGTCAGATTATTTCACGCATAGTATGATCAAACCTAAACCAATAGCAAAGAAAGTTAAAGGGCCCATTCAGAAACAACAAAGAACCGGTCAGCCAAAAAATTTACTCCAGCATAAAAAAGATTTTTTTCCTGAACGCACGGTTTTCCTGATTATCATCCTGATAATTACATTCATCGCATTTCTACCATCCTTATCCAATCAATTTATTAAAGCGTGGGATGATGGTGCCTATGTGACTGACAATCCCCTGATCACCCACTTGAATTGGGAAAGTATCAAAGGATTCTTTACAACACAGAAGAATGGAACCTATGTGCCAATTCCTCTCTTATCCTGGGCGTTGGAGTTTAAACTTTTTGGATTGAATCCCTTTCCTTATCATTTGAATAACTTACTAATCCATTTACTTTGCACTTCGCTGGTATTCTATTTTTTAATTTTATTGCGTTTACCTGTAATTTATTCTGCTTTAGGAGCCCTGCTTTTTGGGATACATCCCATGCATGTCGAGTCCGTAGCATGGATAACAGAAAGGAAGGATCTGCTTTTCTGCGTGTTTTATTTGGGAAGCCTTATTACCTATATTAAATATATACTTAGTGAAAATGGAAAGCCAATATACTTTTTATTGACACTGTTCTTCTTTGCTCTCTCATTGTTTTCGAAAATTCAGGCAGTTTCGCTGCCGCTTTCTCTCCTTTTGCTTGATTATTGGTTAGACCGTCCTTTGAAATGGAAACTCCTTTGGGAAAAAATCCCTTTTTTCGTCCTTTCACTTGGTTTTGGTCTGGCAGGATATTTTATTCTTCAACATTTTCAGGTCATCGACATCCATGATAAATACACTCTACTGGAGCGTATTCTCCTGGGATTATTTTCACTCAGCGCTTATCTGGTCAAGCTGATTGCCCCCTTGAACCTGAGTATTCTATATCCTTACCCGGTTGACCCCGGGGAGTCTCTGCCTGTATTGTATTGGGTGAACCCTGTCTTCTTAATTGCCCTTGCTGTCCTGATTTATTTAACTATCCGTAAAACTAAAGCCGTCGTCTTTGGGGTTTTATTTTTCCTTTTCAATGTGATGTTCCTGTTACAGTTTGTGCGTGCCGGGCAAGCTTACCATGCTGACCGTTTTACTTATGTCGCTTACATTGGTCTATTTTTCCTTGCCGCATGGGCTGCACACAAATTCGCGAACCGGAATAAATACGGTCAGTGGATAATTACCGGTTTGGCAATTGTCATAACCGCTTTTTTCTTTTCCAACACATATGCCCGTTGTAAGGATTGGAAGGATAACATAACACTCTGGAATGATGTCATCGAAAAATATCCGTTAAAGATTCCCACTGCTTATTACAACCTTGGCTTAGCCTACGCTAACCTGGGGCAATGGGACAAGGCAATAGACGATTACTCCGGGGCGATCCGGCTACGTCCGAAATATACTGATGCATATTCCAACCGTGGTGTTGCTTACAAGAACCTTGGACAATTTGACAAGGCAATCGAGGACTACTCCAGCGCGATCGGTATGGACCCGGATTATTATAAAGCCTATTATAACCGTGGTACCGCCTATTATATCCTTCGGCAGTGGACTCTATCAATTGCCGATTTCTCCAAAGCGATCGGGATTAACCCGAAATATACAGAAGCTTATAACAACCGTGGCATTGTATACAATGACCTTGGCCATTGGGTCATGGCAATTGCCGATTACTCCAGGGCGATAGAGATTGACCCGAAATATAAAGATGCCTATGCCAACCGTGGTGTAACTTACGGACACCTGGGACAATGGGATAAAGCAATAGCCGATTACTCCAGTGTGATCGCGATGAACCCGAACTATTCAGACGGCTATAACAACCGTGGCATTGTCTACAGTAACCTTGGAAAGTGGGATGAAGCGATAGACGATTACTCCAGGGCGATCGATTTGGATCCAAATTCAAGAGATGCTTATTCCAACCGCGGTTTATCTTACGGACACCTTGGACAGTGGGACAAGGCAATAGCCGATTTCTCCAGGGAGATAGAGATTGACCCGAGATATCCGGATGCGTATAACAACCTTGGCAATGCTTACTTTACCCTTGGGCAGTGGGACAAGTCAATAACCGAATACTCCAGGGCGATCAGGATTGACCCTAAAAATACAGATGCGTATTACAACCGTGAGGTTGCTTACCAGAAATTGCGCAGTGAGAATAGGCGATAACCAGCTTCGTCTAAGCCATCAAGCTTGACTCAAAAAATGTCTTGATTTATCCGTATTCAGGGATGATACAATCAATAACTCAAAAACGTTTCTTAGGTCTTTAACAGATTGACTCTTTAAGAATCCATTGCATGGGAGTAAAATAGTCTTCCCATTTTACATTTTACCATTTTATGAAAAATTTTCTACGGAGATGTTACCTTTTACCAATTCCCCGGATTAATAATCAAGGCAACTTATTTTCTAATTAACACACATGGAAAGAACGTGATCGACCAGGATTTAAAGGATTTTTAATCATTACAGGATTCAAATACCTTGCTCCTCCTCATAAAAACCCCTACTGGGCATCAGCCATCGAAGGTTATGAAGTAGTAAAGTCAACCGGCGATTCAACATTACCACTCATGGTAATCATCGGTGATTCTTACACGAATTCAATGATGCCATACCTGGATGAGTCATTCAATAAGATTACCTGTATTTTCGATGGCCGGAAGTAAAAGAGAAATGAGACGATCATTGATGATATCAAGCCAGATATTGTCTTGCTCATCATTTTCGAATCCTATATCTCCCAAAAGTTATTTTACTGTTAAATGTTGAGCATTAATCGATTATAATCTTAAATAAAATAATATACTTTTGCAAATTGCAAACAACTTCTTAATCAGTTTGAAATACTCTTTCATTTTAATCCTCCTGTTTTATTCTGATATCTGCCTTAAAGCGCAGCAAATTTCGTCACCATCCTATGCTAAGATCAAAGGTGTGATCATAGATTCGCTTTCGAAAACACCGGTTGAATATGCAACTATCGCGGTGTACCAGCAGGATGGCAATAATATCCTAACAGGGACGACCTCCGGAGCGAACGGAACTTTCAGCCTGGACAAAATACCACAAGGTACCTACAGGATCGTAATTGATTTTATCGGTTATCAACAGAAGGTGATAAACCCGGTGAAAGTCGATGGAAGAACCACAGTTTCCATTGGTGTCATCCATCTTTTAACTTCGGTAATGACGCTGAAGGACGTTTCAGTTACAGCCCAGAGGAGCATTATTGAGAACAAGATCGATAAACTGATCTATAATGCTGAGAATGATATTACCTCCCAGACAGGCGTAGCCACCGATGTGTTGAAAAAAGTGCCCCAGGTCACTGTGGATATCGACGGGAATATTGAGCTGCAGGGAAATTCGAATATCCGGTTCCTGATCGATGGTAAGCCTTCAACAGTTTTTGGTAATAACATTGCCGATGTGCTGCAAACCATCCCTGCAAGCCGGATCCAGAGTATCGAAGTAGTGACCAGCCCCGGAGCCAGATATGATGCTGAAGGAACAGGAGGGATTATCAATATCCTGCTTAAAAAAACCACCATAAAAGGGATCAGCGGAAATGTCTCCCTGTCAGCCGGAACCCGTCTTGAAAATGGCTCCTTTAACTTAAATGTCAGGACAGGACATATCGGGATCAACGCATACTTTGGTGGTAACGCCTATCTACCCTCCACTACGCTGAACTCCCTGGATCGCTGGTCGGATGACTCCGTCAGCCAGACCCATATGACCCAGTCCGGCAGCAGTGATTTCAAACGGGATGGATTCCAGGCAGG
>CAIYUC010000222.1 GCA_903929315.1 uncultured Bacteroidales bacterium | reverse complement strand
TTGAAATTCATTTTGTTCAATTTTTCCCTTATAAACTTCAGTTTTATAAACGGAACATGAAGTAAAAAGTAAAGAAATCAGTAAAAATGTAATCAATATTTGTTTATTCTGTTCCATGTTTTCATTTGCCTTGCCGCCAACATCTGGGTATACCCAAGAGTGCGGTTATTTTTACTTTATATATAACTGGAAAATACTTGTTAAAGAACAGATAATGTGTATTTTAGTGGAACAACTTCTCATCAGATCGATTTATCAGGCAATTTATTAAATCGTGCATTTCATTTAGTTTTCTAAAGGTATAACAAAATTCCTTCAACCTAACAGTTATATTAAAAAAAATATTCTCCCTGATCACCCAACCCCGATTTATTTTCTGTTAAATGAGGAAGCTTCCTCACCAATCCGGATAATTTTCTGATATTATTCAAAATCAAGGCCGTCCAGTGGATTCTTTATCTGATCAAAACCTTTTGTGGTAACATGAGTGTAAATTTCAGTTGTTTTACTGCTTTCGTGTCCCATTAAAACCTGTATGTATCGTAAATCTGTTCCGTTTTCGAGCAAATGCGTCCCGAAACAATGCCGCAAAGTATGAGTTGATACTTTCTTTTTTATTCCGGCTTTCTGATACGCCTCTTTAACAATGGTTTGCACACTGCTTTCTGAATATTGTTTTCCTTTCGCGCCTTCAAAGAGCCATTCTTTTGGCTTATATTCTTCAAAATATTGCCGCAATACTGGCAATACCTTTTTCGAAAGTAAAGTATATCTGTCTTTTCTGCCTTTTGATTGCCTTACAAATACTTGCATGCGTTTACTGTCAATGTCTTTGATTTTCAGATTGAGGAGCTCACTTAACCTTAAACCCGAAGAATAAGTAAGCAAAATAATTACCTTATGTTTAATATTCTTAACCTGTCTGATTGTGTTGATGATCTCCGTTTCGTTTAACACCACCGGCAGGGTTTTTTCTCTTCGGGGCCGCTCCACTAAATATATCTTGCGTTTTCCTCCCAAAACACGTTCGTAGTAAAACTTAATCGCATTAATGGATTGATTTTGATACGATGGTGATATTTTTCTTTCCATCACCAAATATTGCAGAAAAGCAATAATCATTTTTTCATCAATGAGCTGAATCTCAAATTTATGAAAATAGTTGATAAACTCTTCAAATAGTCCTTTGTATGTTTTTATCGTATTTTTACTGTACCGGAGTTCTTTTAATTTTCGAAGATATTCCTCAGGGCAGGAACGATAATTTGAAATATCAAACGGCGAGATCCGCTTAGCCTTTTCTTCGCTTTTTTGCTCTTCTTCGTACAATATATTAATGCTTTGAACCCTGGCAGTCTCTTTTATTTCACTTAAAAGCTTTTCAGAGTAGGGTATTGTCCACCATTTATTTTTTGTATCCCAGGTGTTGAACGGCATTTTTTTTATAATGTAACTCAGTTCTTTATTATAGGCAAAGATCAACTTTAGTCTTCCGGTGTTTGTCTTTATAATTAAAATTTCATTTGTCCTTATTTTTCTTTGTTTATCAGGATTTGTGTTTACTTCAAAGTCGTCATGTACAATCAGTTCATAAATTCTATCGTTGAAATAGTCATTTATCAAATCTAAATTTCCAGGATAATTTGGCACAATCCAGCAAAATTGTTTCCCATCCCATCGGCTATAACGCATTGAAGTAATGAAATGGATGTCAAGTGCATTTTTGGGTAATTTCAATATGATCGTCCGTCCAATAACTTGTATCGAAACATCTTTATTTTGTTTTTTTTGGGAATTGATTACTGGAACAGTCGTTTTAACCATTGGTTCATCCACTTTTACATATATCCCTTTTTTAGGATATTCAATCTCCGGAAATAGCTTTTTTAATTGTTCAAACGCAATTCTACTATAAGGTATATGCCATGCTTTCATGGTTTGGTTCCATTTTACGCCTGAAATCTGTTTGAGCAATGACGCAATTGCTTGATTATACGGGAATTCAACTTTAATACGTTTCTCTCCGCTGATTTCAATTCTTGATGCCTTCATATTATCCTTTTGCGTTGTGGTTATCACTTAAATAAACAGGTAATCGCAATAAATTGAAAAATATCCTGTGGTTATCTTTTAGTTTACAGTGATAAACAGACTTATTGTAACATTTTACAACCGGTACCCATTAACCTATACGCCTTTTTTATCTGCATTAATCGTCCGGGAAGACAAAAGGTCATACGTTTTGGCAAAATATTTTAAATAATAGTCACTGTGAATCGGGACAGTCGTGACAATCGGGACAGAATTGATTACGGATTACGAATTACGACAAAACAGATACCAGATGCCGGATACCAGATGCCGGATGATCCTATTAATTAGATATTTCGAAGGTATGAAGCTTGAAGGCTTTAACCTGAAGCGTTAATTCTGCATTCTGCATTTTGAATTCTTCTATGAACCTCTGTGTAATAAAAAGCTAATTCTTTTGAAAAGTATTAATTTTGGAGGAATTATGTCGCATAATTTCCATGAACAAAATAAATTGATTAATAAATTTAACTATGTCAGAAACTTTGTTTGGAATCGGC
>CAIYUC010000221.1 GCA_903929315.1 uncultured Bacteroidales bacterium | reverse complement strand
GTCCGTGAATCCCTTTCATCCCTTTTTCCTTACCCCAATTTTCAACGGTTTTAATAAGTTTTCCTGAAACTTCCGGATCGTCAATAAAGTCAATCCATCCGAACCTTACCAATTGTTCATTCCAGCGTTTGTTAGCTTTATGGTTTATGATCCCGGCAATTCTGCCAACCGTTTCGTTCCCTTTATAAGCGAGCCAATATTCTGCTTCGCAAAACTCAAATGCAGGATTTTTATCTTTCCGGAGAGTCTGTTTTTCATCAGATCGCAAAGGAGGGCACCAGTATTTATTATCGGAATAGATTTTAAAGGGGAATTTGATAAACTCTGTTAAATCTGCATTCGTTGATATTTTTTTTATCCTGATTTCCATTTTACGGGAATATTCAATGATAAGGACCTGCAATCCGTAGTAAGACATAAACTATCATTACGGATTATGTTATTGATTCTTATTACAGGAAGCTATGCGGAAAAATGCTTGACCCAGCACCTTCTGGTTATGTGTTGCCTGCCGTTAAAGCTTTTCCACATTGTCAACGCTTTTGCATTATCTTCAAGTTGCGGGTTTGTAACAGCCCAGGTAATTTTATTCCTTATATAAGCTTTATGTAGTTCGTTATAATATAATGCTGCTACGCCTTTCCCATGGTAATCGGGTCGTACCCCATTCAGGTACATGTCAATTGTGTCGTTTTTTTTAATTGCACGAAGAATATAAAGAAAACCAACAGGGAATAATCTTCCATTGCATTTCTGCATCGCATGGGTAAGGGAAGGCAAGGATACCCCGAAACCCACGACATCATCATTTTTATCAATTACCAATGATACAAATTCGGGACGGATAAACCCAAAATATTGCTTGATATAATTCTGAATTTGTTTTTCCGACAAAGATGTAAATCCATATAATTCATCAAATGATTCATTCAATAATTTGAACATTTTCGGTGCATAGGGAAGTAATTCTTTTGCTTTTTTAGCTTTCAATATCCGCAATCCATATTTCTCGGCAATGAGTTTCGATAATCTTTCTACTTTTTCGGGTATAGATTGAGGAACATCGAATATATATTGAACCCAATCTGCAGCTTTCTGAAAATTCAGCTTCATCATATGCTCAGGGTAATAAGGATAATTATATATAGATGCAAGCGTAGCAACCTCATCAAACCCTTTGATAAGCATACCTTCATTATCCATATCGGAAAAGCCGAGGGGGCCGTGAATCCCTGTCATGCCTTTTTCTTTTCCCCATTCTTCAACTGTTTTAAGCAAAGCGCAAGAGACATCAGGGTCATCAATAAAGTCGATCCATCCAAACCGGACCAATTTTTCATTCCAGCGTTCATTTGCTTTACGGTTAATGATGCCGGCAATACGACCGGCGAGGATGTTGTCCTTATAAGCAAGCCAGTATTGAGCCTCACAAAATTCAAATGCTGGATTTTTTTTACTGCTGAGGGTTTTCCATTCATCCATACGCATCTGCGGGCACCAGTATTTGTTTCCTTTAAACAATTTATACGGGAAGCCAATAAATTTTCCAAGGTCGCTCCTGGTGGTGACCTTTTTGACTTCAATTTTCATAAGTACTTGTTTTAAAATTTTATCAGTGGATGATTTTCAACTCCTTACCTAACTTTTCGAATTTTCCCAAAGCAATATCCACCTGTTCTTTTGTATGGGTTGCCATAAGGGAGAAGCGAATAAGTGTTGAATCTTTACTGACAGCAGGTGACACTACAGGATTTACAAAGACCCCTTCATCCAGAAGCCTTTTTGTCAGGATCAATGTTTTAAGGTTATCGCGGATATATAAAGGTATTATTGGAGTTTCGGTAGAGCCTATATCAAAACCAAGGCTTTTAAAACTAGCGATAGCATAATGTGTAGTCTCCCAAAGTCTTTGTATCCGTTCTGGTTCGTTTTTAATAATTTCGAGAGCAGCCAGCACAGTTGCGGCCGAGGCAGGAGTAATACTGGCGCTGAAAATCAAGGTTCGCGAATGGTGCTTGATATAGTTGATGGTATCAAAATCACTCGCAATAAAGCCTCCCAAAGCTGCCAATGATTTGCTGAAAGTCCCCATGATCAGGTCCACTTTTTCGGTTAACCCGAAATGAGAAGCAGTGCCCGATCCCTTTTCCCCTATTACACCGATTGCATGAGCATCATCAACCATCACCGTTGCATCATATTTCTCAGCCAGTTTAACAATTTCCGGAAGGTCTGCAATATCCCCGTCCATGCTAAAGATTCCATCAACAACAATAAGTTTGATCCGGTGAGGATCGCATTTCTTTAATAATCTTTCCAATACTTGCATATCATTATGCCTGTACTTTAAGACTTTCGCAAATGAAAGGCGTGTGGCTTCAATGATTGAAGCATGATCGAGCTCGTCCAGGAGAATAAAATCATTTCTTCCGGTAATTGTAGGGATAACCCCAAGGTTTACCTGGAATCCGGTGCTAAATACAAGAGCGGCTTCCTTTTTCACAAATTCAGCCAGTTTTGTTTCCAGTTCAATATGAATATCAAGAGTTCCATTCAGGAAACGTGATCCTGCACAACCTGTTCCATATTTTTTAATAGCTTGTATTGCAGCTTCTTTAATTTTAGGATGATTGGTCAGCCCCATATAACTGTTGGAACCGAACATCAGTACTTTTTTACCTTGAATGCTAACAACCGTATCCTGATCCGATTCGATAACCCTGAAAAACGGATAAAGCCCCAATTTCATCACCCTTTGTGGTTCCGTATAATGTGAAAGTTTTCGTTGTAAAATCCTCATTGGTCGTTTTCTGTTGAAATGGTAATAATTAGCATGTAAATATATGAAGAAATTCTGAAGTTACGAAATCAGTTTGCCATATTTTGGTCTGTAAAATTTCTTCCGGCATGTAATGCTTTTAAATTAATTGCTGTTATTTCTTCCCCTTTTTTTCTGAAAATAAACCGGATAGCATTTTCAAGTTTTTCAAAAGCCATGTCCAAAAACGGGGATGCTGCACCTAAGATCACTATGTTTGCTGCTTTAACAGATCCAGCAGCTTTTGCAATGGTCTCAGCCTCCAATGCTATATGGTGTGGTAAGGATTTAATTTCTTTCAGGATATCATCAATGGGTGGATAATTGGTAATATTCACATAAGGTTTTGTGCTGGTTATTACCCAACCATCCTTACACAGGCCAGGAAGGTAACGGAGCGACTCCAATGGTTCAACAGAAATAATAAGGTCGGCCTTACCCAGGGGTATCAGGTCGGACGCAATTTCTTTATCTGAAATTCGTAAATTCGACTGAACATTTCCACCTCTTTGGCTCATCCCGTGAACTTCCGATTGCTTCATATAAAGTCCTAGTTGGAGGGCAGTAAAGCCGATAATGGAGGCAATTGAAATGATTCCCTGCCCGCCAACACCTGCTAGAATGATATCTCTTTTCATGAATCAGATATTATTCGCCTTCTTGATTTTTTCCCGTGTTCTTTTGTTAATATTCACAACGCATTCCCGGCGCGGAATAATTACAGAAACACCTTTATAAGCCAGTTCTTCATTTATGATCTTCACATTTTCCTTATGATATTTTTTTAAGGGTCGGATCACATGGATATGTGCTTCTTCAACACCTACTCCCTTACAAATATCTTCAATTTTTCCATTGCACGGGGAATCCTGACCTCCGGTCATGGCAGTGGTTTTATTATCCAGGATGAACACTGTCACCGGGGATTTATCATTTACGGCATCCAGTAATCCTGTCATCCCCGAATGCGAAAAAGTGGAATCGCCTATAACAGCAATCGAAGGCACCAGGCCTGCGTCAGTCGCGCCTTTTGCCATGGTGATAGAAGCTCCCATATCAACACAGGAATTTATTGTTTCAAAAGGATGTAATGCACCGAGTGTATAACAACCGATATCGGAAAAAACCCGTCCTTTTGTAAAAGGGGCCATTACTTCATTTATCGCATTGAAAGAATCAATGTGAGGACAACAGCTACATAACGATGGTGGCCGGTTGACCATCAATGCCGGTATATCCAAGCCCTTCGTTTCTTCTATCCCAAGAGCAAAGGCAACAATATTAGGATTCAGCTCCCCATCCCGTGGAATGGTTCCGTCAAGACGGCCTTTTACCTTCCCTGCGTCAGACAAAAAGCCTTTTATCATTTCCTCCACAAACGGATACCCGTCCTCCAGAATCAGTAATTCAGTGCATTCTGACAGCATCCTTTCAATCATCTTCTTTGGAAGAGGATATTGACCGATCTTTAACACCGGAAAAGGAACTTTCCTTTCAGGATAATTCTCAAGAAGATAATTGTAGGCAATACCACACACAATGATGCCCCTCGATTTATCATCACCATCTATGTACCGGTTAAATTGCGAGTTTTCAGATTCCTCTTCGTATTTTACTTGTTCTTTTAGTAAGTGAGAGTACCTTTTCCTGGCATAAGCCGGTAACAATACATATTGCCTGAGATTGTCCGGAAGCGCAATGTCGTTTTGTTTCCTTGCTGTATTCCTCTCCACACCTGACCTGGAATGTGCCAGTCTTGTAGGAATACGCATAAGGACCGGAATTTTATATTTTTCAGAGAAATCAAAACCATAATGCACCATATCATAAGCCTCCTGCTGGTTGGCAGGCTCGAGAATCGGAATCATTGCGAACTTACCAAAGAACCTTGAATCCTGCTCATTCTGTGATGAATGCATGGAAGGATCGTCGGCAGCAACCACTATCATACCTCCATTCGCCCCGGTTATGGCAGAATTCATAAAAGGATCTGCCGCTACATTAAGACCCACATGCTTCATACAAACCATTACCCGTTTTCCTGCATAGGACATACCCAAAGCTGCTTCCATGGCTGTCTTTTCATTTGCAGACCAGGAGCACCTTACTTTATTTTCAAATGCCTGCCTGGAATTCTGAACAAATTCGGTAATTTCAGTGGAAGGTGTGCCTGGGTAAGCATAAATTCCGGACAATCCTGCATCCAAAGCTCCCTGGGCAATTGCTTCATCACCTAGTAATAAGAGTTTCTGCATATGAAAATGAGAATATTTAATAGATGCAAAAGTAAGAATATTTTCAAGAATTACTAACTTTGTTTGTTCTTGCTAAACCTAATTATTACTGTATGGAATATAAAGATTATTATAAAATATTAGGGGTGTCAAAAAAGGCTTCTGCCCAGGAAATTAAAAAAAGTTACCGGAAACTGGCTCTCAAATATCATCCTGATAAAAACCCTGGTAATAAGCAGGCGGAAGAAAAATTTAAAGAGCTATCTGAAGCAAATGAGGTCTTAAGTGACCCTGAAAAGAGAAAAAAATACGATACCTTGGGTTCGGATTGGAAGCAATATGAGGCACAAGGAGCAAACCATGGTGGATTCGATTTTTCTCAATGGGCTCAACAGAGAGGTGGAGGAAGTCGATCCGGCAGTGGTTATTATTCAACAGAAGAAGATTTCGAAACCAGTGGTTTTTCCGATTTCTTTGAACAAATATTTGGTGGCGGTTTCAGAGGCCGTAGTCCGGATGAATTTCCCCGTGCTTCACGGAAAGGCCGGGATTATGAAGGAAAATTAACGATCTCACTAAAAGATGCCTATCTTGGCAGTGAGACTATAATTACTCTTGATGATGAAAAGATAAAAATTAACATCCCGGCAGGAGTCACGGATGGTCAGGTTTTAAGGGTCAAAGGAAAAGGAGGAAAAGGAACAAAGGGCGCTGAAAGCGGTAATTTATTTTTGTATGTCACTGTTGCAAAAGATCCGCGATACGAAAGAAAAGAGAATGATCTTTACACTGAAATTAAGGTGCCGCTCTATACGGTGATGCTTGGAGGTCAAATGGAAATTGACTCCCTGAAAGGGAATTACGCAATTAATATCCCCAGGGAAACCCAGAATGGCAAGGTTCTTCGTATGAAAGGACTTGGA
The DNA here is from genome assembly GCA_903929315.1 of uncultured Bacteroidales bacterium. Taxonomy (GTDB): domain Bacteria; phylum Bacteroidota; class Bacteroidia; order Bacteroidales; family FEN-979; genus CAIYUC01. Next base: position 27,799 of record CAIYUC010000221.1, on the reverse strand, counting down.
ATGCCGGTTTACGGACAAAAAACTAAATATGGTGACCTGTATCTTAAAATTATAATTGAAATACCTCAGCATTTAACAGAAGAGGAACGTGAATTATTCAGGAAACTCGCAGCTATAAGGTCCTCCTCCTGAAATTAGCACTTTTCTTACATCGTTTTTCTTTTTTAATACGGCAGAATCTGTATTTTTGCAGGATGAAATTCATTGTCTATTCTGATAAAATTCATCTATGACATTAAAGCGGCTTATTTTTCTACCCCTGATATTTGTTTTCCTTTTCCTCTTTTTTCAGTCCCGGGTCCTTGGGCAGACAGCAACGATCCGCGGGTTTGTTTATGAAACCGAAACAGGAGAACCTGTAATATTCACAAATGTTTATCTTTATAAGACATCTTTTGGGGCTGCAACCGATATCAACGGATTTTTTGCTATTACAAGGATTCCTCCGGGTAATTATACCCTGATGGTTACTTATCTTGGGTTTGACACATTAAAATTTTCTGTGTCTTTAAAAGCCAATGATCTGATTTCTAAAAAATTGTATCTTAAAAAAGGTTCATTTACTCTCAATGAAGTTGATGTCTCTGCTGCACGGGAAAATAAAAAAGTTGAAACCCAGACCTCCATCATTAAAATCACACCTAAGGAAATCCAGCAAATTCCAACCATTGGAGGGCAACCGGATCTCGCGCAGTATCTTCAGGTACTCCCGGGTGTTATTTTCACGGGAGATCAGGGAGGTCAACTTTATATCCGGGGTGGTCCCCCTATACAGAATAAAGTGCTATTGGATGGTATGACGGTTTATAATCCTTTTCATTCCATTGGGCTGTTTTCAGTTTTCGATGTAGATATCATTAAAAATGTTGATGTTTATACGGGGGGATTTGGGGCTGAGTACGGCGGCAGAATTTCTTCCATTATGGACATAACAACCCGTGACGGGAACAAAAACCGGATTGCCGGGAAAATCGATGCCAGCACCTTCGGAGCCAAAATATTGCTTGAGGGGCCTATCGCGAAAGCAAAGAATGAAGATGGAACAAGTACTTCCTTCATTCTTTCTGTAAAAAACTCTTACCTGAAGGAAAGTTCCAAAACCTTTTATACTTATATTGATAAAAACGGATTGCCCTACAATTACCTTGATATATATGGTAAAATTTCCGTTAATGGAGCTAATGGAAGTAAGGTGAATTTTTATGGATTTGATTTTACTGACAAGGTACAATATAAAATATTACAGGATTATAACTGGAAAGCTTTAGGCGGCGGTGGAAACTTTATTGTCATTCCGGGGAAATCGCCTGTATTGCTTGAAGGATTTTTCAATTATTCAAACTACAATGTCACACTTAATGAATTAAATTTTTCATCACGTACAAGTTCTATCGGAGGATTCGATGGAGGTCTCAATTTCACCTATTTCTTTGGCAAGAGCGCGCTAAAATACGGGATAGAACTTTCCGGATTCAGCACGGCATTCGATTTTTTCAATTCAGTGAACATCCCGATTGATTACACTCAAAATACAACTGAACTATCCGGTTTTGCAAAATATAAATGGCTGGTAGGAAAATTTATTTTTGAACCCGGACTGAGATTCCAGTATTATGCATCCTTATCTGAATTTTCCCCTGAACCAAGATTCTCAGCTAAATATAATTTAACGGATAAATTCAGGTTGAAATTAGCTGCTGGATTATACTCTCAAAACCTGATAAGCACTACTTATGATCTTGATGTTGTTAATCTTTTTTATGGCTTTTTATCAGGACCCGACAACCTGCCGGCTGAATTTCAGAATAAAGCAGTTACCAGCAAGCTTCAAAAATCCGACCAGCTTGTTTTGGGTTTTGAATGGGATCTTACAAAAAATCTCTATTTAAATGTTGAAGGGTATTATAAATACTACCCTCAACTTACAAACCTGAATCGTAATAAAATTTACGATGATACGCCTGAAAATGCAAATATTCCAGATTACCTGAAAAAAGATTTTATTATTGAAAAAGGGGATGCGGAAGGAGTGGATTTCTCCCTGAAATATTCCTCCGGCAAATTCAGTGCCTGGGCTGTCTATTCATTAGGTTATATTCACAGGTTCGACGGCATAACATGGTATGTCCCTCCTTACGATCGCAGGCACAACATCAATCTTACAGCGACCTATGTTTTCGGAAAGCATTCGGGTTGGGAAATGGATGTCAGATATAATTTCGGATCAGGATTTCCTTTTACAAAAACCCAGGGATTCTATGAAAAGATCAATTTTAACAACATTGGTTCTGATTTTATTTCGAGCAATGGGACACTTGGAATTGTTTATGGTGATTTCGATAATGGCCGTCTGCCGTATTATAGCAGACTCGATGCTAACATTAAAAAGAAATTTGAGCTGGGAAAATATACCGAACTGGCTTTGAGCCTGAGTGTTACAAATATGCTGAACCAGGAAAATATTTTTTATTTTGACAGGGTTAGTTATACAAGAATTGACCAGATGCCAATAATGCCAAGCCTTGGTATCAGTTTCAGCTTCTAATGTTATCAACCTATTTATACATACATGAAATCATACGTAATAGAAATTCATCCGAAAGAGCTCTTAAAAAGCGTGTGCATTGACACCATAGCCTTAGCTTTTATTTATTTCACACCGGTAATTGCACATTTAATAGCCTTTCCTGTTTATATGATCGAGCCTATGCGATTAATGGTCATACTCTCTATGGCTCATTCTTCGCGGAGGAATTCATATCTTCTTGCTTTCACATTACCTCTCTTTTCATATATCGCTACCTCTCATCCGGAATTTTTCAAGATGCTGATAATCACTGCCGAACTGGGACTTAATATATTCTTCTTTTATTGGCTGTCCACCAGAATGAAAAATGTATTTCTTGCTATGGTCTCTGCTATTATCACAAGCAAAGTAATGTGTTATACAATGTATCTTATATTCTTTTCAATTGCATTTGTTCGAAATGAAGCCGATGTACTGTTCCTTTTTGTTCAATTAATTACAACGATCCTCTTCAGCGCTTACTTTTTTATTTCTTGGAAAAAAACAATCAATGAATGAATCACGGGTATGAACCCCATGGTCCCGGGTACTCGGGAGACCCAAGTTCCGCCGCAGAGAAGCGGGGTATTATACCCTCCGACTTTGTCGGGATTGTTCGACTAACAAATTTTTATTCACTTTGTTCTAAAAATTTTAGTCTCACGAATAAAAACCGGATTTTATGAAAAAATTTATCCTCTATTTCAGCGTATTATTATTTAGTGGCATTTTGTTTTTCTCCGGATGCAGTAAAAACAATCCTGAACCCAGTCCATCGGATCCAAGGCAACAATATCTTGGAAGCTGGGGAGTGACTGAAACGACTACGAAAAATTATTACACAGCAACTATTTCTGCAGATCCTAATTCATCGGATGGTGTATTCATTAATAATTTTGCCGCATCAACCGTGCAGGCACATGCCGTGGTGAGTGGCAATTCAATTACCGTGACCAATCAACAGCTTAATAATGGGTGGATCGTGAGCGGATCAGGGACATATTTATCCAGTAAAATCACCTGGACTTATTCGATAAATGACGGGGCCAATCTTACCAATTATATTGCAATATTTACAAAGTTGTAGAAGAATTTTCCCTGTTCATCCAATGGTTATTTATGGGGATTCGCCATTTTCGGAGAGATCTCTAATTTCTTTACCACCTCTTCATACATTTTCCTGAAGTTTTCCGGATCCCTCTCATAATAGCTAAGGTTCAACTTAAATCTCCCCCTGCTTACCTTGTAATTCGAGAAAAGCTTTTGATAATAAAAATCCTGCATTGTATTAACATTCCCGTTCTTGTTACGTTGAATTTGAAGAGCTGCTTCAAGTATATGTATATCAGCAAGGATGTTTATCATTTCAGTTTGGGGAATGATGGAATCTTTCATTAACCCTTGAGGAAGATCTTTTTCCCCGGAATTTTTGCAACCGGCCAGAATTACTAAAAAGGAAAGAAATGCAAGATATCTCATAAATCCCTATTTTTTCCTTGCCGAATATTCTGTGTTTAATGTATTTAAGACATCTTTTGTAATATCAAGGGTGTCATTTGCTATTAGTATTTCACCTGCAGTTTTCATACCCAATATATAATCGTAGTTGAATTTATGATTATATCGTTTCAGGAAGCTTGTGACAGTGTCCAACAACCTCATGTTCATGTCGAGTTCTTTATTAGCGACCTCTTGTGTATAACGGTCCTTTTTTTCACCCAATGCCTGTTGTTTTTCCATCAGGGCTTCATATATCATTTTAGCTTTTGCTTCGGTTATAGCATTGTTTGCGACCTGTTTTTGAAAATCGGCTGCTTCTTTTTCAAAAGCGTTTTGCTCGGAAAGTATCTCCGTCTGGAGTTTTTTCCCGGTACTTTCAAGATCATTTTTCAACACCCTGACAAATTCGTATTTAGCATTCAGCGAATCAATATTGACATAAACCAAAGACATAGCTTTATTCCCGGCTTTTTGATAAACCGGGGTCATCTTTATGATCTCGGTCTTCTTTGTTGTAAAAAACAACACATATAATAGTATCAAACCAATGAACATAATAATATTAAGGATCACACTCAGAAATAAAACTTTTTGTTTCATTTGAGAATTCCCTTTGACAATGGGTTTTGAAAGATTATCCTTTTCAGTAACTTCAGAATAACCGGTTGGGATATTGTTTTCGTCTTGCATTATATGGATCTTTAATTTCCCAGTTCAGACATGAATTTGATACGCATAAGCCGGATCTCTTCTTCCGTAAATTCGTCTTCGCCCAATTCTTTTAATGCTTCTCCCACAGAATCGGATTCAGCTTCGCGGAAATACTCGAAGATTTCTTCCTGGTGGTATGGATCGATGAATTCATCTATATAATAATTCACATCAATTTTTGTACCCGCAGCAACAATGGTTTCAATTTCAGTAAGCAACTCATCAAAGCTAAGATTCTTCGCATATGCAATGTCTTCCAATGATATTTTCCGATCGATATTCTGGATGATATAAACTTTTAAGCCGGATTTATTTACAACCGATTTAACCACCATATCCATTGGCCGGATGATCTCATTTTCCTCGACATATTCTTTGATAAGGTCGAGAAATGGTTTCCCATATTTTAATGCTTTTCCGGAACCGACCCCTGTAATTTGTTTCAATTCTTCATTTGTGACGGGGTATTGAATAGCCATATCTTCCAAAGAAGGATCCTGGAAAATAACAAAAGGCGGCAGTTTTTCTTTCCTGGAAATTTCCTTCCGCAGGTCTTTTAAAAGTGAGAACAGCGTTTTATCGGCTGTACTTACTTTTGATCCCATGGCAGCAAAAAATTCGTCTTCTTCTATATTCTCAAAATCATGATCATCCACCAACATTATGGAATAAGGTTTCTTGAGGAATTTTAAACCTTCCGGACTCATCTTCAAGATTCCGTAATTCTCAATATCCTTTAGAAGAAGACGTTCGATAAGCGTCTGACGGATTACTGCATTCCAGAATTTTTCATCTTTTTCCGAGCCCGCTCCAAAAACACTCAGTTTATTATGTTTGCTTGATTTTATTGTAGCTGTATTTTTCCCAAGGATGATATTGATGATATGCTTTTGCTTGAATTGTTGTTTAATCGCAACAACTGTTTCCAATCCGATCTTGACATATTGTTTCCCTTCGAACCGTTTTTTAGGGTGGAGACAATTGTCGCAATTCTGACAATTATCTTCTTTCATTACTTCGCCGAAATAATGAAGTAATTGTTTGCGCCTGCAAACGGAAGATTCTGCATAAGCTACTGTTTCCAGAAGCAATTGTTTTGCAATTTCCTGCTCTGCCACAGGTTTTCCCTTCATAAACTTCTCCAGCTTCTGAATATCATCGTAACTATAAAATGCAATGCAGTTCCCTTCTCCGTCGTCCCGTCCTGCGCGGCCTGTTTCCTGATAATAGCCTTCAAGGCTTTTCGGCATATCATGATGTATCACAAATCTGACATCGGGTTTATCAATGCCCATACCGAAAGCAATGGTAGCGACGATGACATCGACTTCTTCCATTAAAAATTTATCCTGATTCTGGCGCCGGGTAAGAGGATCTAAGCCTGCATGATATGGAACTGCTTTTATCCCGTTAACAACTAAGGATTCGGCCAGTTCTTCCACTTTTTTCCGGCTCAGACAATATATAATTCCGGATTTCCCGGAGTTATTCTTGATAAATTTAATGATATCCTTAAAGACATTTTTTGTTTTTGGGCGAACTTCATAATAAAGATTAGGGCGGTTGAAGGAGGATTTAAATACTGTGGCATCCATCATATTCAGGTTTTTCTGAATATCCTGCTGCACTTTCGGAGTTGCGGTAGCGGTGAGTGCAATGACCGGTACTTCCTGCCCTATTGCTTCAATGATTGGTCTTAACCTTCTGTATTCCGGACGAAAATCATGTCCCCATTCTGAAATACAATGAGCTTCATCGATGGCATAAAACGAAATATCTATAGTCTTCAGAAAATCAATGTTTTCTTCCTTGGTGATGGTTTCCGGAGCAACATAGAGTAATTTCGTTTTCCCTTTGACAATATCTTTCTTAACCTCGACGATTTCCTGCCTGCTCAGTGAAGAGTTCATGAAATGGGCCACATTCGATTCCGTACCGAAACTTCTGATCGAATCAACCTGATTTTTCATCAAAGCAATGAGAGGAGAGATAATGATTGCAGTTCCTTTTTTCGTTAATGCGGGTAATTGGTAACAAAGTGACTTTCCCCCGCCGGTAGGCATTATAACAAAGGTATCCTTACCGGATAACATATTTTTGATAATGGGTTCCTGGTTACCCTTAAAACTATCAAAACCAAAAACTTTTTTTAGTATATCGTGTAATTGATATTCTTGCTTTTTCAAAGCCATCTTGCTCTCCGATTAATTTTTGTATTTTTGGAGGTTAAACTTTAATCAAAGGTAGTTCGCTCATATACAAATATAGTAACAAACAAAGATTTTAAACAACTTTTTTTAAAAAAAATTGTATTTTGAAAGATTATAAAACGATAAAGGAAATTGCACTGGCCACTATAAACGTTGAAGCAGAGGCAATTTCGGAATTGAAGCAGGCGGTAAATCAGGATTTTGTGAGGTGTGTCGACTTAATCTTTCATTCAAAAGGAAGGGTCATCGTCACCGGTATTGGTAAAAGTGCCATCATTGGTTCCAAAATTGTAGCCACTCTGAATTCGACAGGAACTCCCGCAGTTTTTATGCATGCTGCAGATGCAATCCATGGTGATCTCGGAACCATTCAGAAGGATGATATCATTATTTGTTTGTCAAAGAGTGGGGAGACTTCCGAAATTAAGGTTTTGATTCCCTTACTGAAACTCCAGGGAAGTGTTCTTATTGCAATCGTCGGTAACAGGAAATCATACCTCGCCAGGCAGGCGGATTATATTATCGATGCAACGGTAAAAAAAGAGGCTTGCCTGAACAATCTGGCGCCTACTTCGAGCACTACCGCACAATTGGTCATGGGAGATGCACTTGCGGTGTGTTTATTGGAATGCAGGGGCTTTACAATGAATGATTTTGCCAGGTACCATCCCGGTGGAGCCCTGGGTAAAAAATTATACCTGAAGGTTTCCGACTTATCTGTCAATAACCAGGTTCCCAAAGTTCAATACAATGATGATATCAGAACTGTTATTATGGAGATTTCTTCCAAAAGGCTCGGAGTAACAGCTGTCCTGGATAAAAATAAATTGGTTGGCGTGATTACTGACGGGGACCTGAGAAGAATGCTGGAGAAAACCACTGATATACGGCAGATAACAGCCAGCGATATTATGACCAAAAAACCCAAAACCATAGAACCCGATACCCTCGTTGTTAATGCATTGAACCTTATGCAAAACAATAATATCACACAATTATTAGTTCTTGAGAAAAAAAAATACCTCGGTGTGATACATCTCCATGACATTCTAAAAGAAGGGATCATTTAAATAGAGTAAAAATGAACTACAGGGTGAACCCAGGGTTTATCTTTATTTGTTTACTGTTTCTTGTTTTTCCATTCTCCGGATTTTCGCAATTGACCAAAATCATGGGCATGGTGACGGATGCTGATTCAAAAGAACCCATCCCTTTTGTCAATATTATCCTTAAAGGAACCATTTATGGAACGCTTACGGATTTTGAAGGAAGATTTGCCCTTGAGGTGAAAGATCCGGGCGATTCCATTATTGCCAGATACCTTGGATATAAATCCATTACCAGGAAAATACTGAAGAATCAATTTCAGACGATCGATTTTGAACTTTCACAGGAAAATGTGAATCTTCCGGAAATTGTGGTAAGATACACAGGAAACCCTGCTGTAGTAATTCTTAACAAGGTCATCGCCAATAAAGATAAGAATACTCTCCAGGCCTTTGACACCTATCAATATAAAGCTTATACGAAAATTCAAATTGATGCAAATAATATTTCGGATAAACTAAAAAACAAGAAATTATTCAAGCCCTTCGAATTTGTCTGGCAATACGTCGATACCTCTATCATTAACGGAAAGTCCTTCCTTCCGGTTTTTCTTGCAGAAACCAGGTCAGATGTCTATTTCAAGCGGTCTCCAAGGGCAAAAAAAGAAGTCATAACAGCATCAAAAATATCGGGACTTGAAAATAGAAGTGTTGCTCGATTTTTAGGGAACTTCTCTGAAGAAGTTGATATTTATAAGGACTACATTCCTATCCTGGAGAAAAACTTTATCAGTCCGATTGCCGGATTCGGTCTTTCTTACTATAAGTATTATCTGGTTGACAGTGCATTTATAGGGAACAAATGGTGCTATCATATTATGTTCAAGCCACGACGTAAACAGGAGTTAACATTTACGGGAAGCATGTGGATCAATGATACCTCTTTTGCAGTTAAAAAAGTGGACATGCGTATTGCTTCAGATGCAAATATAAATTTTGTCAATGATTTGTTCGTACAACAGGAATATGAATGGACTGATAATAAATACTGGATGCTTGATAAGGATATCCTTATCGCTGATTTTAATATTGTAAACAATGCAAAGAAGCTGATAGGGTTTTATGCACATAAAACCAACTCATATAAGAATTTCAGATTCGATGTTCCCGGAATAAAGAAGGTTTTTTCAGATCCTTCCAATATAGTTATTGCCGCGGACGCTGATAACAAGACAGGTCAGTACTGGGACACAGCCAGGTTTGAGAAATTGTCAAAGACTGAAAAAGGGATCTATACCATGGTAGATTCGGTTAAAAACGTCCCGATTTTTAAAACTTACCAGGATATTATCTATGGTGTGATAACCGGTTATCTTACCTGGGGAAACTGGGAATTAGGACCGTATTTCCAGGCTTTCAGTTTCAATGCGACTGAAGGTGGTCGTTTCAGGTTAGGAGGACGTACCGGGAATGGGTTTAGTAAAACACTTCAACTGGAAGGATATGTTGCTTATGGAACAACAGATCTTACTTATAAATATGGGGCGGATATGATCTACATGTTTGATAAGGATCCGAGAAGAGATCTTACCATTAACTACCATTATGATTTAGAGCAGCTTGGGCTCAGTCCCACTGCTTTCGCAACGGATAATATCCTTTCTTCGATATTTCATCGCGGACCCAATAATAAACTGACCATGGTGAGGGAATATCATATAGCATACGAACATGAATGGTATACCGGTCTGATCAATACCATACATCTTACTCACCGGGAAAATTTTCCGTTAGGAACCAATGAATTCATTTTATATCCTAAAACACCGGGGGCGGATTCTCTTAAATCCATCTTTACTTCAGAAATCAGACTTGACACACGGTTATCGTTTCAGGAAAGATTTATCAGTGGAGAATTCTACAGAAACTCTCTGGGTTCTGCCTATCCTATCATTCTGGTCAGTTACAGTTACGGGATACCCGATTTGTTCAAAAACGATTTCGGATATCATAAGCTCACGCTGGATGTTCAGCAATGGTTTAATTTTGCTACCATCGGCTGGTCAAAATATATCGTTGAAGGTGGAAAGATATGGGGGACTCTTCCTTATAATCTTCTCCGGATCCATGATGGCAATCAGACCTTTCTTTTCGATGAATATGCATCCAACCTGATGAACTATTATGAATTTGTAAGTGATCAATGGCTCAGCGTTTACTATACTCATCACTTTGATGGGTTATTATTCAATCATATCCCGTTGTTAAGAAAGCTAAAATGGAGAGAAGTGGCCCATATCCGGGTTGTCTATGGTACATTGACAGACAAGAATAAATCTTATTCGCAATTTCCCGATCAATTGCGCTCATTCGGAGGTAAACCTTACTGGGAAACGGGAGCAGGCATCGAGAATATATTCACTTTTGTCCGGGTTGATGCCATTTGGCGCCTGACACATCTGAATGATAATATACCACAAAAGCCATCACCTTTCGGTGTTTTTGTTTCATTGAATTTTGCATTTTGAGTTATCCGAAAATTTATTTTACTTTTGAACGTTTCAAAGAGGGCTGCTGTCAATAATTGAGCTGCAAGAAACCCATCCTTTTTCGTCAATCACAGCTTCCCAACAAAATAATGTTAATAGATTTTTAGTACATACCAGCCAATGCTCCTTCGAACTGAAAATATCGTTAAAAAATACCGTAACCGTACTGTCGTAAACGATGTCTCCATCCAGGTAAAACAAGGCGAGATTGTGGGTTTACTAGGACCTAACGGCGCCGGGAAAACAACCTCTTTCTATATTATTGTGGGTTTGATAAAACCATTTGCAGGCCAGGTATTCCTCGATGATGAAAATATTACAAAAGAGCCCATGTATAAACGGGCACAACGCGGCATCAGTTACCTTCCCCAGGAAGCATCCGTATTCCGTAAACTGAGTGTTGAAGACAACATCAAAGCCATTCTTGAATTCAGTAAATTTGATAAGGATCAACAAAAAGAGAGGCTTGAGTACCTTCTCGATGAATTCGGATTGCAAACAGTACGCAAAAGTTTCGGCATCACTTTATCAGGAGGAGAAAGAAGAAGAACAGAAATTGCCCGGTCATTGGCTGTGGATCCGAAATTCATATTACTTGACGAACCTTTTGCGGGTATCGATCCGCTGGCCGTTGAAGACATCCAGAATATCGTGAAAAAGCTAAAGAGTAATGGAATCGGAGTCCTCATTACCGATCATAATGTACACGAAACCCTGTCTATTACCGACCGTTCCTATCTCCTTTTTGAAGGATCTATTTTAAAAGCAGGATCTTCGGTTGAATTAGCCGAAGACCCATATGTAAGGAAAGTATATTTAGGACAGAATTTTGAGTTACGGTAAAGTGTGGGAGAAGAGAATGATTATTTCTTATCCCCTGTGCATTTCTTACTGCAATCACCTTTCATTTCGCCCTTATCTGAACATTCACGACCAATTTTGGCATCTTTTGACGTAAACTCGGTACGATAACCCAATCCTTCCACAACTTTTACCAGTTTGTCTTTATTGGTCTTTTCAGGATTGTAAGTAATGGTCACTGTTTTTGTTTCAAGGTCGGCAACTGCTTTTTCAACGCCATCAGTTTTACTTAACCCGCTTTGGATCTTAGCCTGGCATTTTGCACAACCCATTTCAACTTTCATTTTTAAAGTTTCGCTTTTTGTAGTTGTGCCGGCATATACATGCATCATACCTGCCATAAAAAATAGCATTAACATGCTTGTTGCTAAATACTTTATTGTTTTCATAACTATCACTTTTGGTTAATGAATGAATAATTTTCAAATGTGCGGTAAAATTACAACATTCTCAGAACCGGAGAAAATTTTTCGAAGGAATTACGAAGATCTCATGAAACAAGAGTCTTCGTTAAAGGCCTAAAGATGTTTTTGAAAACCTAAGGATAGAAAAATATAAGCGGCTATTATTAATGGTATGGCACTCATTGAAAACAAAATCAGTAAAAGGACGGAAAGGATCAGGAAGATATAACGTACTTTGTTGCTATGCCAGTCCATCGTCTTAAATTTCATCGAAAACAAACGGAGTTCGGAAATTAGCAAATAGGAAAAAAATACTGTTAAAATAGTCAGGACACGTGTATTGGAGAAAAATGTGGCCATAAAATCAAGCGGAATAATTGAGAACATCCTGGATTGTAGATGAATGATAAGCGGAATTGCGGCAAAAAACATTGCATTTCCTGGTGTTGGTAACCCGATAAAGGATTCTTCCTGACGCAAATCAAGATTGAATTTGGCGAGCCTGATCGCAGAACAGACAGGGATCAGCAACGCAAAATAGGGTACTATATGCATCCGTTCAAGGAAATTTGAACTCCCTGCGCAAGGAACAGATAATAACTGATAAATGATAATTCCCGGCGCTACTCCAAATGAAACAACATCACTCAGGGAATCCAATTCTTTACCCAAGAGACTGCGTGCATTGAGAAGCTTGGCAGTAGTGCCGTCAAGATAATCAAAAACACCGGCGATAAAAATAAATACCGCTGCCATTACGATATTTCCTTCCATAACCAGTGTCACAGAAACCAGGCCACATATCAGGTTACAAATAGTCAGAATGTTTGGGATATTTGATTTGATGTTCATAATTCTTAATTTATTTCACGTAAAAGTATGAAATATTTTAGGAAAACTGATATGCATATTTTGACATAACGAAAATAAAATTCCTAATTTTGATCACTTTTACTTCTGGTATATCCAACTAAACTTCAAATCCCATGAAAAAATTATTTACATTTTTATTCATTACGACGGCATTTTTGTTGCTTGTGACAGTGAATCTTCGCGCTCAATTCAATATTACAGGCGAATTCAGGATGCGTGGAGAGTATCGTGATGGTTACTCGACCCTTCGTGATTCTTCAAAAACCCCTTATGCAGATATTTTAGGCAGAGCCAGGGTGTTTGTTGATTACAGGACAGATAAGATCACAACCCGGTTTTCATTGCAGGATGCTTGGGTTTTTGGTCAGAATAATTTTTCTTCGGATACTATTTCAAAGAATACAGTGAACATGTTCGAAGCCTGGCTTAAGTACAATTTCACTAAAAATCTTGGCGTCAAAGTCGGCCGGGTCGAACTCAACTATGATGACCAACGGTTCCTTGGGAAAAATGATTGGAGCATGTGGGGTTCTACACATGACCTTGTAATGGTACAATGGGATGCTCCAAAAGCTAATAATAAAGCAGATCTGGGTTTTGCAGTAAACAATAACGCACCTGGCAATCCAAAAATTCCTTTCTTAAGTTCATATACATTAAATAATTATAAATACATGGGATACATATGGGCCCAGGAGAAATTATTCAATGAAAAGCTTACTCTTTCAGTACTCGCTTTCATCGATTCATATCAAAAGAACAGTGGAACCTCGACGACTTCCAAAACCACCTATGATACTTTATTGATCCGTAATTCACAGGATTCGATCATTGGGACAACCATCCAGAAGAATGTTACAAAGACTACGAATACGATCGATTTTCCCACAATCCTTTACGCCAAAGCGACCATCGGTCTGGACGCACTCCTCAACCTGAAGAAATGGAATTTTTTCCTTTCCGGGTATTATGAAGGAGGTCATGTGAAAGACGGACACAAACTTGCTGCCTGGTTCTATGCTGCTTATGCATCCTTCCAGTTAGTTAAGCCATTGAATCTCATGATCGGTTATGATCACCTTGGGGGTAATGATTTTTCGGATACTACCGGGCAGAAAACAAAAGTAACCGGGTTCAGCACACCATATGGTACTGCACACAGGCTTTACGGCTATATGGATCTATGGAATTCCTATGTAAAAGATTATTCAACTGCAGGGTTAAATGATCTCTATGCAAGAGCTACTGTTACTTTCACTGAAAAAAATTCTATTGAAGCTACATACCGTTGGTTCAGTCTTGCACAGGGCGCGCTGAACATAAAGGATACCAAAAATAAACTTCCCTATACGAAGGTTGATAAGAGTCTTGGATCAGAAGTTGACCTGATGTATGTTTATAAAGCACTGCCAAACCTTGATCTCAATCTGGCATATTGTTTCTTCCTCCAGACAAAAACCATGGAACTTCAGCGAGGATTAAAAGAAGGTTCCAGCAAATTCGCACAATATGCATATATTATGATCTCTTACAAACCCAATTTCTTTACCTCTGAAAAGAAATAATGGTTAATTTCACCATTCAAATAAACCCCCTCCGGGGTTGACTAAAAAGTAAAAAGCTGGCATCATTTTCTTCGTGTTACTTTGTGAGTACTTTGTGATACTTCGTGGTTGAAGCCTTTAAAGGTAAACCACAAAGGTCACCAAGGTACGCACAAAGGCCACAAAGACTTTTTAGTCAGCCCCATGGGGGGTGAGGTCATGAAAACGGGATTCCATGACAAACATCCCTGAAATTAATCTCAAAGATTTCAATTATCATCTTCCCCGTGAACGGATTGCCCAATTTCCATTGGAATACCGCGATGCTTCAAAATTGCTGATCTGTTCAGATAATACTATCACAGAAGACATTTTTTCTAATGTAGCACATTATATCCACTGGCAAAGTCTCTTGGTATTCAATGATACTAAGGTAATCCGGGCAAGGCTAATCTTTTCCAAAAAAACAGGCGCTACCATTGAGATATTCTGTCTTGATCCACTTGCTCCAACCCGGGAGGTCAGTGATGAATTTCAGCAGACAACAGGATGTACATGGAAATGTCTTATCGGCAATGTTAAGCGGTGGAAAGGGGAGTTGCTAGAGAAAGAGTTCATTCATATGGGCGGGAAATATTTGCTTTTTGCTCAAAGGAAAGAATATCTGGGTGATGGTTGTTATGCGGTTGCATTTCATTGGGAGCCAAAAAACAAACCTTTCCTGGAATTGCTTGAATATGCAGGGCTTGTTCCTTTACCTCCATACATTACAAGAGCCTCAGGTGACTTGGATGTCCTGCGATACCAGACCATTTATGCACAAAACGAAGGCTCGGTTGCCGCTCCTACTGCCGGATTGCATTTCACAGAAAAAATATTAAGCACGCTAAAACAAAAACGATGTCTTTTTGAAAACATCACTTTGCATGTCGGGGTGGGGACTTTTCGTCCGGTAAGTTCCCCTGACATTTCTAAACACATAATGCACGGTGAAAAAATCCACGTTAATAAAAAAACTATTATATCTATCTTGAATAACCTCGGGAAACCATTGATTGCTATAGGAACGACTTCGGTACGTACACTGGAAAGTCTTTATTGGTCAGGAGTCAGGTTGCTGATCGATGGGGCTGAAATACATCCTGAAGCAGGTCAATGGGATCCTTATCTGGATCGTTATGATCAAAACATCTCCGTTAGAAAAGCCCTTACAACGCTGGTTGAGTATCTTGATAGTAAAAAGTTAACAAGCTATTCGGGAAGTACTCAATTAATGATCATTCCGGGTTACAAGTTCAGGTTTGCCGATGGAATGTTAACCAATTTTCACATGCCACAGAGTAGCTTATTGATGTTGGTGGCAGCTTTCATCGGTGAGACATGGAGAAATGCTTATGATTTTGCTTATCAACATGATTTCCGTTTTTTAAGTTATGGAGATGCCTGCTTGTTTTTTAATGCAGGTAATAAGATTACTGATTAGTTTTTCATTATCTTTGTCCGACAAAATAAATCATTTAAATCACCACAGATGTTGTTATCTATTTTGTTATTATTCGGCGGACTTGGAACCGGGGAAATTATTCTTATCGCGTTGGTGGTGTTATTGTTATTCGGTGGAAAGAAAATTCCTGAGCTGATGAAAGGTTTGGGGAAAGGGGTAAAAAGTTTCAAGGAGGGAATGGCAGGGCTGGAAGACGAGATCAATAAGCCCAACCCACCCGATCCTGCAAAACAACCGGAAAAAGATAAACCTCCCGAAAAAGCCGGTTAGTTAAAGTTTTGTTGCGAAGATCCTGATCACATTTGCCATCCCGATATGGAAAAGTCCTTCATCGAGAAGAGTTTCTATATTATTACATTCTATAAAATCAAACCCGGCAAAGTCATTACGCAGTTCATCTATAGTATAAAGGGAATTTAGATCTACCGGTCCGCCTGAATCCCGGCCGAATTGTTCCTTACTGAACCCTTCAAAAATAAGTTTTCCACCTTTTTTCAGTGCTTTTCTGGCTTGTGCATGAACATAAGTTCGCAATATAGGTTCAAAATGTGCAAAGATTAATCCAACAGCATCAAATTCTTCAGACGGAAATTGAAAGGACTCAACGGGCGATACATGATATTCCAGAAGAACACCTTTCATTTCCGCCAATTTTAGTGCTTTCAGTTTTCCTTTATCACTGTAATCCATAGCTACGGCTTTCCATCCCCTGAAAGCCGCATAGGCCGCATTCCGTCCCTCCCCCTCACATATCAATAAAACCTTTCCGGCAGGCAATGAATTCAACTTCTCCCGGAAATACCGGTTGGGAGTTGATCCGTAAGCATATTCCTTCCCTGAATACCGTTTTTCCCACATTGCTCTCATAATAAATCGAATTTAATAACTAAGAAATTCTAGCCGCTATAAAAGTATAAAAAAATTTTCGTAAATTCCGCCGACATTCGGATTTAAGACACGATATCACAAGAATGAACCCCGGGAAGTGTTTAATCCTTCCGGGGTCATTATGTTCAATTGGTTAAAGAAGAGGTTCTGCGTCCCGTTATTTTAAAATATTCACGCGCGCAGTTTTCACGCCTTCAGGTGTCTGTAATCGCACCATGTAAATTCCATTTGGCAGGGTGCCAAGATCAATGGAATTCCCGGATAATTCGCTAAATTCCATAACATGATTACCCATATTGTCAAATACAGAAATATTCCCGGCTTCGGGTACCCCTGATAATATTACCTTGCCTGTTGAAGGATTAGGATAAATTTTCAATTCCTGATTGCCGGGGATCATACGGATTCCAACTCCAACTGAATCGGTATAGGAAGACTGGAACATTTCCCTGGTAACAGAATCCTGAACCCAGACTGCGACTAACAAATCTGTCCATCTTTCAATATGGGTCCCAACAAGACTAGACGATACATCTAATGTAGTACTCTGGTTATCCACAAGTGTAACAGGCGTTCCATAGGCATCCGGTACCATTTTCATCATTACATTATAAAATTCTGTTTCACCATTCGTGCTTATATTATGATATGTGACTTTTTCAATTACTGCAGCGTAAGCAGTCAGCGATCCACTGATCTTTGGGATAATCTCTATGTGCACATTAACTGATGTATCTGTACCCTGAACGATAAAAGAATGGATTGAATTAATTTCCAGGAAAGCGGGTGTGGCAAAGGAATTTGTGAACCCATTATAAACTCCTGCATAGGTGGTTGGAGTTTGAACGCCGTCAAGGTAAAGGTCAGGTACATAACTGACACCATAGAAAAAGCGTCTTACTCCGCCTTCTAAAGTATAATAGGGATCACCAGAGCCAGGCCAATTCATCTGGTACCTTACCTGGGAAATATCATCTCCATGCTGTAACACGAACGGATCAAAAATACTGGAATTAAATTGGGCACAAGGATCACAGGTTGAACTGGTAAATTCTTCATAAAAAGGTTTACGGGCGACAGTATCACTTGCCACATGTAAAATCTTAGTGAGTGTATCATTGCCTTGATTTTCGTCAGCGCCAAGATTATTGACGTTACTTACCCAAACCATGAGAGAATAATCTCCCGGTGTCAGATTGAGGAAATCTGTGCATGTGAAATCATAATTATCTCCCATGGTAAGATTCAAACCAGTAAAGGAAGTGGTATGCACGGTACCCTGATCAATTTTATAGTTCACCGATGTTGAAGTGACAGGGTCAAGACCCATATTGATAAAAGTTCCGGTTACCGCAGAATTACCGAGAGAGTACTGAGGGACATTAATCGCACTCATAGCTGCATCACGGTTTTTTGAGACCTCGAGCTTGATATTGTCAATATACCAGTCGTTGATGTTGTATGAATATCCGTTAAAGAAAAAACACATCTGGAAATTCGCTGACCCTACATCAGTAGTGGATATCTGGGTTACTATCATTTCGGGGCCGATAGAAGACGTAGGGTTGACAATTTGCCATGCGGTATTCCAGTTTCCGGTTCCTGTCCTTGTTGCGACGCCAACTGTATATGCACCACTATAATGATCAATGTACAGATCAAAACTAAGGGTCAGGGAAGTAAAACCGGTTGTATTGAGTTGTGGAGTTATCAATCGTGAAAAACCGGTAAATGTCGGATTATAGTCAAAATCGGCTTCCGGTGAGGTGCCACCTGCATGGGTGGAATTTGATATGCTCCAATTACTCTGATGCGCATCAATGGTCCATCCTGCGGGGGGCATGATACCTGAACTAAAGTCTTCCGTCAGTAATGTTTGACCAAAGATAAATGGAGTTGCTGTTAAAAAAATCGCCAATAGGAAAATTTTTGCTTTCATTGTCAGATGTTTTGGTTAATAATAATAAAATGGTGATGTTTTTCTTAGGAAATTCAAATTTAATAGTAAAATTTTATTTCGGAAAATAAAAGTTGAACAATTTCATTTTGTTGCAGGTTCTTTACTTTTTTAATGTGAGTGCAAGGGATAGGGTATTTCGGTATCTTTGCCTGACTTAAAATTCAATGAAACTCCGGGATCAAAAGAAAAAAAAGTTTGGAAAACCAGGAAAAAGAGATGACCTTCTGGGATCATCTTGACGAATTGAGAGGTGTGCTCATTCATGGCGTCATTGCTGTAATTGTAACCACAATCGTGGCTATTGCATTCAAAGAATTCCTTTTTGATCAAGTCGTATTGGCGCCGAAAAACTCTGACTTCATCACGTACCGGATCTTGTGTAAGATCGGGAAACTATTGTCCATGAATTCCCTTTGTTTTGATACTTCCTCCCTGCATCTTATCAACATAAGCCTTGCGGGACAGTTTACATCTCATATGATGATTTCATTTGTCGCCGGTTGTATTGTTTCCTCCCCATACATTGTATGGGAATTCTGGAGATTCATAAAGCCCGGTCTCACAGAGGAAGAAATCAAACATACACGGGGAGCTGTATGGATCATTTCTTCCCTTTTTATCATTGGTGTACTTTTCTCCTATTATCTTGTTGTACCTGTGATGGTTAATTTCCTTGGAAATTACCAGGTAAGTGCATCGGTATCGAATCAGATCGCACTGAACTCTTATGTTGGATCCGTTACTACAATGACCTTATTGATGGGTCTCATTTTTGAATTTCCAATCGTTGTTGTTTTTCTTACCCGTATTGGAATTCTTAACCCAATGATTTTAAAAAAATATCGTAAACACACCATCGTTGTAATTCTGATTGTTGCCGGCATTATTACTCCAAGTCCGGATATTTTCAGCCAACTTGTAGTGTCAATCCCATTATATGTACTTTATGAAATAAGCCTCCAGCTATCCACAAGAATGTACCGGAAAAAGCAGGAACCTGCAGGTTAAGAAAAAAGGATTATTCCTTATGTAACCATTTGCCTGAAGTATCGTCTAATGGTTTTTTAAAACTCAACTATTCACACATGGAACGTAAAAGATTATTCAGAAGCACAACTGATAAAAAAATCGGAGGTGTTTGCGGCGGACTCGCCGAGTATTTTGACATTGATCCATTATTGGTCAGGTTGTTGTTTATTATTTTTGTCATTGTTGCCGGAGGAGGTATTTTACTTTATCTTATACTGTGGATCATTACACCTGAAAAACCGGTTTTTACTGATCAACCACTAAGCCGGCCAAATATGGAGAATCAAAAAGAAAACCAGGAAGCACCGAAAGATTCTAATGAAACCCATCCTAAAGAAGCCTCTCTGAAACATGATTGCGGGCAACGCAGACACAGAGGAAGTCTTATCGGAGCACTTGTCCTCATTACGCTTGGGACTTTGTTCCTGGCTGATGAATTCATACCTCATATCAATTTCGGCGATCTTTGGCCAATCATACTGATAGTAATCGGTATAGGGCTTCTACTGAATTCGGTCACAGGAAAAAGAAATTGAAAATGCCCAATAATATATCATTTCGAAACATATAAAAAAGTAAAACTATGAAATACCGTTATTTATTTTGGGGAATAATACTGATCTCAATTGGTTTGTTGTTTATCCTTAACAACTTAGGCATTATTTCTTTTTCATGGCAGGCAATATGGAGCTTATGGCCCCTGATCCTGATTTTCTGGGGAATTTCAATCCTTCCCATAAAGGGAACTATAAAAGTGGTCATTCTTCTGGTAGTCGTACTGGGTACTTTACTATTCATTAACCGGCTTCCTGATCACAGGCCATGGTTTTTAGGACTTCATCATCATTATGGTAACAATTATAATTATTGGAATGATGAACCTGATGAAGATTCAAACAATACCAATTCCAATGACCAGAATTTTACAGTCCCTCTTGATTCACTTGCAAGCAAAGGGATATTAAATCTGGATGCGGCTGCAGGTAATTTTAAGATTGAAGGAGAAACCAAAGATTTCCTGGATTTCAGCAAGAAGGGGGAAATCGGGAATTACGAACTGACAACCAGCGAAATTAATGGTGGGAAAAACATCTCCATAAAGCTCCAGGAAGGAAGAGCTCATGGATCATTCAGGAAAAACAAGGTGAATATCAAACTTAACCCAAAGCCGGCATGGAACCTTATATTGGATATCGGAGCTGCGGAATTAGATCTTGATCTTAGCAACTATAGAATAGATACAGCACGGATTGAGTCCGGTGCAGCTTCAATGAATATCAAAGTTGGTGAACTGAATCCTCAAACTGTTATGACCTTTAATGCAGGTGCGTCTTCTATTAATGTGGAAGTACCCAAAAATTCTGGTTGCCAGATCTCATCAGATTCATTCCTTGTAAGTAAGAATTTTGAAGGTTTTGATAGTAAAGGAGATCATATTTATCAGACATCAAATTTTGCTTCTGCTCAGAATAAAATATTCATCACAGTCAAAACAGCGGTATCTTCGATCAATGTGAAGAGGTATTAAGAAAGTCTGTTACTGTGCTGTAAAATTCTTCAGGAGCATCAGCGTGCACCCAATGTCCTGCAGAAGCCAACGTTTTAATGATCGCTTCAGGAAAATTTTTCCTGATTATTTCTATGTCATTTTCTTTACTATAATCTGACAACTCACCGCGAATAAATAATGTCGGTTTAGTGAATAAGGCAACTGATTCAATGCCTCCGAACATCAAAGGCAGGTTGGCATTAAGCACAGGTAAGTTTAGTCTCCAGTCAAGTTTATCATTATCCTTCCAGTAAATGTTTTTAAGAATGAATTGACGCAGTCTTTGGTTTTTAATTTTATCTTTCATTTGATTCTCAACATCAGACCTTGAATGAGCAATAGACAGGTCCGTTGAAAGCATAGCATTGAGGAGCTGAAGGTGTTCCGTATTTTGTGTGTATTTCCGGGGACTGACATCAACAATAATCAGTTTATTCAGAAGACCTGGGTTATTCAGCGCAAGAAGCATAGCGACTTTTCCCCCAAGTGAATGACCCATCAGAATTGGGCTGTATAATCCGAGATTGTCAATGAATTCCTTTATATCTTCTGTCATTGAAGGAAAATCGAATATAGGACTATGTGGTGACCGGCCATGGTTCCTCATATCGGGAATATAAACATGATACTTATCCTTCAATGATTTTCCAAAAGTGGACCAATTATCAGAAATACCAAATAAACCATGCAGTATAATAAAAGGTATACCTTGTCCATACTCACGATAAAAAAGTTTCATAATAATAAAATTCAGGGTTCTTTATTAACAATATTGTGTTGAAAAGTTAACTAATAAATGTCAAAATTAGATGAAATTTAACCCTAATTGCATGTTATATTTACCGGTCAGAATTTACTCGGTCAGAGATCGAAAGTAATTATTTAAAACACTGGTTATTAATGCTTTATAATATTACATATTACCCAATGACATTTTGCATGAGTAACCGGATTCTAACAATGAAGAAAAAGAGATGGAAAAACTATCGAACATTCACAACGAAAAACTGGTTGTAACGCATACTGAGCTCAACGAAGATGAAGAGCCTCCAAGTAAGCAAATTTTTATAAACGAAGAAACACTACTAACAGAATACCTCCAAAACAAACTAGAGCGCGACAAAACAAGCCTTAGTGAGCGTTCATCGGAATTCCTCCGTCAATATTTTCCCGAAGCATCAGAAAGAGATTGGAATAACTGGCACTGGCAATTAAAAAACAGTGTGACAACTATTCAGAATTTATCAAAGTTCCTGGATCTTTCGGTCAATGAGATCAGGCCTGCACAAGCTATCAATGACACTTTGCCGATCCGGATCACGCCTTATTATTTAAGTCTTCTTGATAAATATAAAGCTGATCAACCTTTACGGAAGAGCGTTGTTCCTGTATTCGATGAATTTCTCGTTTCCCGGGGCGAAGCCTCAGATCCTTTATCAGAGTCGCATCATAGTCCGGTCCCAAATATTGTTCATCGTTATCCTGACCGGGTTTTGTTTCTTGTGACAGGATTTTGTTCTACTTATTGCAGGTATTGCACCCGTTCACACATGGTAGCTAAAGACAAATGTCATATTGGCATAAAGGCATGGGAACCCGGATTACAATATATCCGGCAAAATCCAAATATAAGGGATGTACTGATTTCCGGAGGGGATCCTCTTGCGATGAATGACCTCAATATTGAATACTTGCTTTCGCGGTTGCGGGCTATCGAGCATGTTGAAATCATCCGCATCGGTACGAAAGTACCTGTTGTTTTGCCTCAAAGAATCAATCGTTCCCTGGTCACTGTTCTGAAAAAATATCATCCTCTCTATATCAGCATTCATTTTACTCATCCTGACGAGATCACACCCGAAGTAAAAGAAGCATGTGAAAAGCTTGCAAATGCAGGTATTCCATTGGGAAGCCAGACTGTTTTACTGAAAGGTATTAACGATAATGTATCCGTGATGAAACAGTTAATGCATGGTTTGTTAAAAATCAGGGTACGTCCTTATTACCTTTATCAATGTGATCCGATATTGGGGTCTGCCCATTTCAGAACTCCTATAGAAAAAGGACTTGAAATTATCAGAGGACTCAGAGGGCATACGAGCGGTTATGCTGTTCCACAATATGTGGTTGATGCACCCGGCGGTGGTGGAAAAATCCCCTTGTTACCGGATTATTTCCAGGGCAGGGAAGACGGTTATGTCCTGCTGAAAAATTATGAAGATAAAATCTTTAAATACCCGGATTTTTCCTGATATATGATCATAGGCCTCACGTACGATTTACGGTCAGATTACCTGAAGGAAGGATTTACAGAGGAAGAAACAGCAGAATTTGACCGGGAGAGTACTATTGAGGCTATTGAAAATGCTTTGCAGCAGCTTGGATACAAGACCGATCGGATCGGCCATGTTAAACACTTACTGAACCGGCTTGTCAAAGGAGATCGGTGGGATCTGGTGTTCAACATTTGCGAGGGGATGTATGGTATTGGGCGCGAAGCACAAGTACCAGCTTTGCTTGATGCTTTCAATATCCCTTATACCTTTTCCGATGCCCTGGTACTCTCCCTCACATTGCATAAGGGAATGACAAAACGAGTGATCAGGGATTGCGGCCTGGTTACGCCTGATTTTGCTTTCATTGAATCTGAGAATGATATTGAAAAAGTGAATCTCCCCTGCCCTTTGTTTGTAAAGCCAATGGCAGAAGGCACAGGGAAAGGAATTGATGCAAAATCAAAGATCAACAATAAGAATGAACTTATATCGGTATGTAAATCGCTTCTACCAAGGTTTTCACTGGGACTGATCGTTGAAACGTTCGTTCCGGGAAGGGAATTCACCGTGGGAATCGTTGGAACAGGAGAGCAGGCAAGGGTAATTGGCACTATGGAAGTAATTTTGAATTCAGAGGCAGAAGCACATTCCTACACTTATCTAAACAAAGAAAAATGTGAAGAATTGGTTGTTTATAGTATTCCGGAGGATGAAACAGCTAAAAAATGCGAAACACTTGCCCTGGCATCGTGGCGATGCCTAAATTGCCGGGATGCCGGAAGAGTTGATATCCGGATCGATAATACCGGGATCCCCAATTTTCTTGAAATAAATCCGCTTGCCGGACTTCACCCTGAACATTCCGACCTGCCCATCATATGCAATTTTATAGGCATTCCATACAAAAATCTTATTCGTCAGATCATGGATTCAGCAAAAGAAAGGGCAGGATTAACTTAGAAGCTGTTACTATAAAAAAATACATGGATAACCCGATAGCTGTCCTCCTTTATAATCAACTTTCTGAAAAACCCAAGGAGGATGAGATGGATGTTGTCCGTCAAATGCAACATATCTCACGGACGTTGAGAAAGCTGAAGTACATTCCTTACCGCGTTCCGTTTTCCATCGACCTTGCAGAAGCCATAAAGACATTAAAAAAAATTAACCCAAAGGTGGTATTCAATCTTGTTGAAATGGTGGAAGGTACCGGCAAATTGTTATCTTTTGGACCCTCCATCCTGAACTTTCTACAACTTCCCTATACCGGTGTTCCATTGGAAGCGATGTTTCTTACTACCAGTAAAATTCTTACGAAAAAGCAGTTAAAACTCTTAAACATTAATACTTCCGGATGGTACATGATGGATGAGATCCATCAACTCAGCCCTGACAAAAGGTATATTGTAAAACCCATCTGGGAGGACGGTTCTCTCGGGCTTGATGAACATTGCATCTTTTCCGGAGGAGATATGGCATATATTGAAAAGATAAAACATTTTCACAAGAATAGTTTTTTTATTGAAGATTATATTGATGGCAGGGAATTCAATCTCTCCATCCTTGGCGGGAAAGACGGCCCGCAAGTGATGCCTCCGGCAGAAATATTGTTTGTTGATTATCCGGAAGGAAAGCATAAGATTGTTGGGTATAACGCTAAATGGACGGAAGAATCTTTTGAGTACACCCATACTCCGCGCACCTTCAGGTATTCAAAACGGGATGAACCGTTACTTTCACAATTGAAAATGATTGCTTTGCAATGCTGGCATGGATTTGAACTCAAAGGTTATGTAAGGGTGGATTTCCGGGTTGACAAAGAGGGGATCCCCTATGTTCTTGAGATAAACGGAAATCCTTGCATTTCACCGGAAAGCGGATTTGTCGCCGCAACGAAAAAGGCGGGATTAAAATTTCATCAGGTTATTGAACGAATCATCGAAGACGCGCTAAGTAATTAACCTATCTTTCATTTTATTTTTCAACCATGGAAAAGGACAAGATTATATTCAGGACAGAAGTAAGACCGGAGGATTTGAGGATAATCCGTGAGATCGTAACTTCAACACATTTCTTTTATGATTTCGAGATTCCCGTGGCTGTTGAGTTAGCTGAAGCCCGTCTTATTGAAGGAGAAGTAAGTGGGTATTTTTTTATTTTCGCGGAAGTGGATGGAAAGACTCTTGCCTACAGCTGTTTTGGACCCATTGCCATGACCGAGGGAGGATTTGATCTTTATTGGATCGTCACACACAATGATTACAGAGCCTTGGGGCTGGGTAAAATTTTACTTGAAGAAACTCATAAAGCAGTGAAAGAAATGGGAGGCAGATATCTGGTTGCCGAAACCTCCGCGATGGAAAAATATTCTCCTACCCGTCATTTCTATATAAAGAACAACTATTCAAAAGAAGCCGAGATCCATGATTTTTATAAGATCGGCGACGGGAAGGTGATTTATGTAAAACGGCTTTGATTTTCCAAACGAACTTACTTTTCAGGGTAAAAGACCATTTTTTCTGATCTCATCCAGTTCCTCTGCTTTGAATAATCCGCATTTGTACAATTGAAGGTACTGTTCTGAATTCCCTTTTCCAAAAAGCATTACATCATCAGTATTTACTGTAACTTTAATCCCGTTATCATATAAAATCCTGATGGGGTGTTTTTTGTATGACTTAGTTCTTTTTAATACAATATTGCTGGCAGGACATACATTCAACTGAATATTATGTTTTGCAAGCCATTTCATTACCTCTTCCGAATCTGCGGCAGCGATTCCATGCTGTACAACGTCCAGGTCCAGGATTTCTACCGATTGTTTCACAAATGCTGCATCACTAAATTCTCCTGCATGTGCCTTTAATTTTAATCCCATGCTTTTGGCATATCTGTAAATCTTACCAAAATTCTGAAGAGGTTGTGCAGATTCATCATCATAAAGGTCAATCGATTTAAAATAACGGGAGCCAATATATGGCTCAACAGATGCCATTAAAAGCCTGACAGGAAGGTTTCTGGCAAGACCTATTTCCGGACTGAACACGATTTCTGGTGCTATTTCCTTGTGATAATATTGTAATGCTGATATCACCTTTTCTGCAGGAATGTTCAACAACCCCGGGATTGTAGCATCCATGCTCATTTCAAGGGCAGTCACACCATCTGATTTTGCCTGTAAAAAAGATGCCGCTATCGCCTGGTCGAATGCCCCGGTTTTATCAAAAACAGGACGATAAGAATTTACAATCCAATCATTGATACTTTGTATTCCTTTTTGAGCATTTCGAAAACGATCGATTTTTTTTCCATAGAATTTTTCCATGTAGCGCAACTTACCCCCCATCAGACAATGGTTATGAAGATCGCTTTTAGGGGATTCGCGAATAGCTTTGATATCCTTGTTTTTCAGGGCTTCCTGGAAAGTATTTTTCATTGAAAAGAATTTCAATCTTTTTATCGAACCGTGACAGGTCCAAACCGATAATAATTACATTAATTGACGCAAGTATAGCTGGATTGTATTTTCCAGACCAAAATACAAAGCATCGCAAATCAAGGCATGACCAATAGATACTTCCAGCAGGCCCGGGATATTTTGATGAAAATACTTCAAATTCTCAAGATTCAGATCATGCCCTGCATTTAATCCTAAACCTGCTTCATTTGCAACTTTTGCTGCGTCGATAAAGGAACGGATGGCTTTTTCAGGATCTTCCCGAAAATTCCCGGCATAGCTTTCAGTATATAATTCCACCCTGTCTGTTCCGGTATTAACTGCATTTCTTATCATTTTCTCATTCGCATCAATGAAGATTGAAGTTCTGATGCCGTTTGTCTTAAATGTTCCAATGACTTCTTTTAAAAACTTTTCATTTCTAACTGTATCCCAACCCGCATTGGAAGTAAGCACATCCGGGGGATCAGGCACCAGTGTCACCTGGGCAGGTTTGATGGCGTTCACCAGGTAAATAAATTCAGGGGAAGGATATCCCTCTATATTAAATTCAGTTGTGAGAAGGGGCTTAAGATCAAATACATCCTTGTAACGAATGTGCCTTTCATCCGGGCGGGGATGAACTGTGATCCCCTGTGCTCCAAAACGTTCACAATCCCGGGCTACCTTCAACACGTCAGGAAGATTGCCTCCCCTTGCATTACGCAATGTTGCAATTTTGTTGATATTAACGCTCAACTTCGTCATATGATCAATTTTTACAAAAATACAATATTCAGATATTATTATCTTTATTCTTTTGAAAACAAGAGATGCTGGATGCTGGATGCTGGATACTGGATACTTGCACAATCCCGCTGATACTCTTACCC
>CAIYUC010000220.1 GCA_903929315.1 uncultured Bacteroidales bacterium | reverse complement strand
TATGTATTTCAATCAGTTTATAACAGATTTTATTTTTTCAAAGTTAGCTCTCGACATGAGTTGTGAAAAATACAAAAGCCTCTATAAAGAGTGCTTGAATATCGGGAGGTTAGCTGCATGAATTTTTAACGGAGTATTGTTATAAGGAGAGACATTTTGAATTTGACCATATTTTGCAGATTCAGGATTAACAATTAAAGGCATTAATTTTAATCTATTATCAAGTAGTTTAATTGAATCATATAATGATTTAATTTCGCTATCAGCATTTTCAATTTTTTCATCAAAAGTTTGACCAGGGAATTTCGTAACAACAGACTCTAAATTTCTAAATATCAAAGATATGGTTGGTATAATATCATGAAATAAAGAGAAATGCTCTTCAATCATCCTGTCTTTGTAAGAATCAATTTCAGTTAACAATTCCTTTTTATTTAAAAACCATTGATTGATTTCATCTTTACTGATTGCATGAATGTTCCTTTCTTTTTTTAATTTACGAGGAATATTTGTTTGATGTCCTTGTATTATTAATCCAATTAATGTCAATTCAAAAAGCCCTAAATTCAATTTTAAAAAGTTAAATCCTTTGTCACAAATTCCAATTTCTTTGTTATTGTTCACTTTATAACATTCTCTCTTGCAATTTTTACATTCATTCGGTAATCTAAAGATAATTCCATCATGAATAATCTTATGATCATCAATATGAGGAAATGGGATTGATTTCCGGATATTTCTAATGATTGAGTCCATTTATTAATGTTTAAATACCGATTATGGCCATAATTTTGATTAATAAAGATGTAATTTTAATACCCAATTCCCCACCTTGGAGTATCTTATCCGAGATTTTGGTAAAATTTATATTTCGTTTATTCTTTATTGAGTTTATTATTTCATTCTCAATTTTGTTAATTTTTTTCTTGTCAACACCTTCCTTGTTCAAAAATTGTTCAACTGAACTCCACAAATATGGTAGGTTTATCTTTTGTTCTATAATTCTGTCAATTAGGTCCTTTGCTCTAACAAAATCTACAGGCTTCTTAAGATGATCGTCTGCCATTTTAAAAAAGGAAGTTGTCTCAATATCGTATTCTCGACCTGAAAAAGCAACAATTATTTGATAAGGATTGACATATTTTAGTCGTTCAAGTATACCGATCCCGTCTTTAGAAGAAATTGATTGGTCTGTAATATTGTTAATATCGAGGATAATAATGTCAAATTGATTTCTTTCAAGTCTGTCCAATCTTTTATCATCGATTTTTTCCCACCATTCTATAGTATATCCACTGTCTTGTAACATCTTATAAGGAAAGCTAACTTCATCGTCATCAATTACCACAATTTTTATTCGTTTTTTAATGTCTTCAGGATTGTAAAGAACTCTAAGATCAGAAATGCTAGACTTTTTGAAAAACATAACTTTTGGATTTAGACTTATCGATAGAGATTTATATTATAAATTTTTGATCAGGGCTTTCATTTTCTAATTAGACTTTTTTGAGTTTCTAACAGATCCTTGGGTGAAATAACCGGTATTATGGCCCCATTGAAATATGTGTCCTGGGTTTTTTCCAGAATAATGCCGCGTGAAGTAGAAAATATTATGCCCATTAAAGTCTCCATCAAAATCCCGGATATATTTTTCTGGTTGTTTTCAAAAGAAACAAAATCATTAAGGTTCTGAACTTGCAAATGATATTCTAAACCAAATTCACCATGCAGTCCTATTTCTTTCTTGGTGCGATCAACGCCATCGAGCAGGATCTCAATTCTAATCCTGATTTGTTTCTTATCAAAATTAAATGCTGATTTCTGACCGAAACCGACTTTGATTGAATGGGGCCTTAATGGCTTATTTAAGAACTCTTCACTTGTAATAATAAGGGTTTTGTAAACATTGACTGCCCTGATCAAAATCTTTTTAGGAATGATATTTTTCATGCTACATCTTTCATTTCATCAGTGAAATTCATGATCACATCTTCTTCATATATATTCATTTGCTGGATGGACTCCCAGTTTGAATATGCACTCACTTTTAGAGTAATGTATTTTATCTCCTTGTATTTATTGCATGCCTCAAGTGGAGTGGTTATTATTTCCGACTCAAGGAAAGCTTCCATAAGAGAAATGCTTTGAAGGGTCAGGTTGTGCAGACCAGTTAGCCATTTGCTGACTTCGCTTTCATGCTTTCCCATCATTTTTGCCAAGTCTTTCTGTGTCCATCCTTTTTGTTCAAGAATGTACTGCACCTGCTCTGAGATGGCAAGGTTCTTCCGGACGAAAATCCGGTTTTCAGGCTTGATTTTTTTTCTAAGCCTTTCGACTACTTTACTTCTGTCTTTTTTCATATTTCTATTTCTAATTCCGGATCAAAATCTATATCCGTTTGGTCAGAATTCCATGTTATCGATCTATCACGAAATATCTGATCAAGTTTTTTTACAATTTTATTTGCCTGTTTAAAATAAGGTCCCACATTAGGGCAGTCTTTGGCATCGTAGACTTGCGTTTTAATGCCCCCATTGAGTAGAAATACTACATGTTCATTTGCAACCATACAATATAACCTGAGCTCATTCACAAAAATTCCAAAGGTTGTCATTGTTTTTAAAGGAGGAGGAAGTGCTTTTGCTTCTGAATCTGATTGTTCATTCCTGAAAAATATTTTTTTTGCTCCATGTTCCTCTCCTATCCGTTCAATCCATTCCAATAAGTTCGATAAATCGTCCTCAATTTCCGGTATATCTTCCATCCGGTTTAAGAAATCATAAAACTCATTTTCGGCGTGGCTTTCAAATTGGATAGAATAATACTTCACTTCAAGGAAAGAGAAGTCGTCAAGTTTGATTATTTTTGCAAAGGTATTCACTTATAAGTTAATTTCCAAATAATTCACTTAAAAATTAAGTAAAATACAAATAAAGTATATAAGACATTGTTTTTAAGAATCTTAAAATTCAACAAAAACCTTACTTTTAATCCGATATGTCCCTCAAAGCATCAATATAGTCCAGGCAATTTTAATCGCCGGGTGGATAAATCATCAACCTCTGATATTTGATTAATTAAGAAAATAAATTTAAAAATTCTTTTTCAACATTTCTTTCATAATTCACACGTGCAAGTTAAATAAATTCCTGTATTCATTTACATCCATGTTGATAATCATAATCTTTTTTTAATTTTGACATAATAAGTTCAATCCCGGACATTTTTATGATACTGACCTTTACCTCACCCCGAAAATCCCTCAATAAGGCCTACCTTAAGGTTAAGCCTTCCCGTACTGAAATTGAGCTTTTTAAGAAAAATCTGATCGGCCTGTTGGATGGTTTAAATGAATCCGAATCAGAAGAGCATAGCAAAAATGACCTGGGTGACTTTCTCAAGAATACATTTTATCATCCTAAGTTCTATATCAATACAAAGGATAGAACGGATCTTGTGATCCACAACGGACCGGATTCCAAGAGCTTGCCTGGCGTTTTGATCGAAGCAAAAAGGCCTTCGAATAAAGCTGAGATGATCCGTGCTGATAACCTGAACGGAAAAGCTTTTCATGAACTGATCCTTTACTACCTGAGGGAACGAATCACCAATAAAAACCTTGAGATTAAACATCTCATTGCAACAAACATTTTTGAATGGTTTGTGTTCGATGCCAGCCTTTTTGAAAAGGTTTTCGCACAGGATAAGAAACTGGTTCAACATTTCAATGATTTTGAAGAAGGACGGCTGGCAGGTAAGACCACTGATTTTTTCTACAAAGAGATAGCCGAGCCATTCGTGGCCGGTTCGGATAACGAAATTTGTTTCACATGGTTTGACTTCAGGGAATATGATAAACCTCTCAGGAACGAAGATAAAAAGGATGATTCCAAACTGATCGCTCTTTATAAACTGCTTTCTCCTGAACATTTACTTAAACTTCCTTTTGCCAATGACAGTAACAGCCTGGATAAAGCGTTTTATACGGAATTGCTTCACATCATTGGGTTATCGGAAACAAAGGAAGGCAGCAAAAAACTCATCGGAAGGAAAAAGGAAGGTGATCGGAATCCAGGTTCACTGATCGAAAGTGCCATCGTTCAACTCGATAATCTTGACAAGATCTCACGGTTAGAAAAACCATTACAATTCGGAACTACAGTACAGGAAAGATTATTTAATGTCGCTCTGGAATTATCCATTACCTGGATAAACCGCATACTTTTCCTCAAACTACTGGAATCCCAGATAATCAGGTACCATAAAGGCGATCCCTCTTTTGCATTTCTAAATTGTGATAAGGTTCAGAATTTCGACGACCTGAATACTCTTTTCTTTGGGGTATTGGCCCGCATGCCTGCTGATCGCAGCGAAGAAGTCAGAAAGGTGTATGCCAACGTTCCTTATCTGAACAGTTCACTTTTTGAACCCTCCCCTATTGAACACTCTTGTTTGTTCATCAGCCAATTGAAAGATGGAAAATTGCCCATCATTCCTTCGACTGTCTTAAAAGACAACAATGGCAAGAAGTATAAAGGAGAACTTTTTACGCTTGAATACCTTTTCAAATTCCTTGATGCCTATGATTTCGCCAGTGAAGGCTCTGAAGAAATACAGGAGCAGAATAAAACCTTGATCAACGCCTCGGTCCTCGGACTGATCTTCGAAAAAATCAACGGTTATAAAGATGGCTCTTACTTTACGCCCGGCTTCATTACGATGTACATGTGCCGGGAAACGATCCGGCGGGCAGTCGTTCAGAAATTTAATGACCAGAAAGGCTGGAATTGCCAGGATTTGAAAGGCTTATACGATAAAATCGAAGATAGGAAAGAAGCGAATGAAATCATTAATGAGCTTAAAATTTGTGATCCGGCCGTGGGTTCCGGACATTTCCTGGTATCGGCACTTAATGAGATAATTTCGATTAAGAGTGAATTAAAAATTTTATCTGACAAGGAAGGAAAGAGACTGAAGGAGTATCACGTTGAAGTTGTCAACGACGAGCTGATCGTAACGGACGAGGACGGAGATCTATTCGAATATAATCCCACCAATTCTGAAAGTCAACGGGTGCAAGAGACCCTCTTTCACGAAAAGCAAACTATCATTGAAAACTGCTTATTTGGCGTGGATATCAATCCCAACTCAGTTAAGATTTGCCGATTAAGGTTATGGATTGAATTATTGAAGAATGCCTATTATATGCCGGAAGGCAACTACACTGAATTAGAGACCCTTCCCAACATCGATATCAATATCAAATGCGGGAATTCCCTTATATCCCGCTATACGCTGGATGCGGATATACGACAGGCTCTGAAGAAAAGTAAATGGAGTATCGATATTTACAGAACGGCTGTGATGGCATATCGTAATGCATCCGGGAAAGACCAAAAAAGGGAAATGGAAAGACTGATCGATTCAATTAAGAGGGATTTTGAAGCGGAGGTTGCGGCTAATGATAAGCGGTTGCTTCAACTGAAAAAATTGAATGGGGACCTTTTTAACCTGACCAACCAGACTTCACTTTTTGAAAAAACAAAAAAAGAACTTGCTGAATGGAACAAAAAAATTAAAGAGTTAACGGACAAGATCAACAAATTAGATACAGTGCTTGCAGAAATCAAGAACAATAAGATTTTTGAAAATGCCTTTGAGTGGAGGTTTGAGTTCCCCGAAGTTCTCAATGATGAAGGGGATTTTGTTGGGTTTGATGTGGTGATTGGTAATCCACCGTATATGAGAGTGCAAGAAATTCAAGCTTCTCAACCACAAAATAAAATTTTTTATGAATCGAACTATGCTAATGCACAAGCCTCATATGACTTAGCAAACATCTTTTTTGAATTGGCTGTAAACATTTCAAATACCAAAAGTAAAAATGCGTATATATTCCCGCATAAATTTTTTAATACCGCTTCATCGGAAGTTTTTAGAACATATTTGCTTCAAGGAAAATATATTGATAAAATTTCTCATTTTGGGGCAAATATGATATTTGAAGATGCTGATACCTATACGTGTGTGACTCAATTTAGTAAATCTAAAAATAAAGGTTTTCTGTTCAAACGGTTTAGCTTTAAATCCGAATATCAAAATGAGATAATAGATGAAAGAGCTTATGCTCCCATAACATACGAAATGATCGAGGAAGCATCTCTACTATATGGAACTAACCAGTGGATTCTTTTTGATAATCAATTAGGTTTTTCAGTTTTTAAGAAAATATATTCCAATTCAATTATTTTAAAAGATATTCTCGAGGGAATTTTTGTTGGCCTGCAAACCAGTAAAGATGATCTATATGTATTGGATAAAGTATCCGATGATCGATTTATTCTGAAAGTCCCTATTAGCGGTAAAGTATACGAATTGGAAAAGGAATTATTTAAACCCTTTCTGATGGGTAAAGATGTTCAACGTTATTGTAATCTGTCTTCTGATAAATATGTTTTCTTTCCTTATAAGTTTGAGAACGGAAACGCAATAATCGTAACTGAATCAGAAATAAAGGAAAACTTCCCCAGGACATATATGTATTTGAGGGATCACGAAAAAGAATTTAAAGCAAGAGAATCTGGCAAGGCAGGTAAAATGGAATATTGGTATTCGTACATTTACCCGAAAAACTTAAATAAGTTTGAACAGCCAAAACTATCTTCAATGGAAATTTGTGCAAACCACCCAAATGTAACTTTTGATGATCATAATTTTTATCATACAACAAAAGTTTATAGCTGGGTAATGAAAGAACATTCAAACCTAGGCTACGAATATTTACTGGCAATTGCTAACTCACAGCTCTTATGGTGGTTTCT
Organism: uncultured Bacteroidales bacterium; assembly: GCA_903929315.1. GTDB lineage: Bacteria > Bacteroidota > Bacteroidia > Bacteroidales > FEN-979 > CAIYUC01. Next base: position 1,117 of record CAIYUC010000220.1, on the reverse strand, counting down.
CAAGATAACTGGAGATACTCTGCAGGGAGATGCAAGAACATTTAAAACAAACTACCTGAATCCTTTTCCCTTACCACTGGATAGAGAAGAGTTTAATGAAAAAGAGATAAGTAAAAAGGTAAAAGAAATTCTTACAAATAATAAAGTAAACCCTAAGACAGATACAACCGGTTTAAAAAATGAAATCGATCAACTGATTTATGAGTCATACGGATTGACGGAGGAGGAGATAAAGATTGTAGAGAATTCATAAATTAATGCTAAAAAATTATAACTATTGTAACTAAAATTCATTTTTTATGCCAATCCCAGACTTTCAATCATTTTTCTTGCCATTACTTGAGCAAGTATCAGACGGAAAAGAACATAAGTTACGTGAACTAATTGAGGTTCTAGCAAAACACTTCAAGTTATCGGATACTGAGAGGAACGAACTTTTAGCCAGCGGTACTCAAGCAATTTTCGATAATCGCGTTGGCTGGGCAAAGACATACCTTAAAAAAGCGGGATTGTTGGATTCACCGAAGCGAGCTGTTATTACTATTACGCAACGTGGGTTGGAGGTTCTGAAAACAAAACCAGATAAGCTCAATGTTCATTTTCTTCGCCAGTACCCTGAATTCGTCGAATTTCATACTGCAAAACATGAGTCGTTAGACGAAGTTGAAGAGATTGTTGAAAGTGATACTATTCACGAAACCCCTGAAGAAACACTTGAAAATGCTTACCAGGGCATCAGGAAAGCTTTAGCTGAAGAAATTCTTTCCAAAGTTCTCAATCTCACTCCTTCGTTTTTCGAGCGGTTGGTGGTTGAACTTCTGGTTAAAATGGGATATGGTGGTTCCATTACGGATGCAGGTAAAGCAGTCGGACGAACCAGTGATGAAGGTATTGATGGCACTATCAAAGAAGATAAGCTTGGCCTTGATATTATCTACATCCAAGCAAAACGCTGGCAACAGGGCAATGTGGTCGGACGACCTGAAATTCATAAATTTGTGGGTGCTTTGGCTGGACAGGGCGCGAAGAAGGGCGTTTTCATAACTACATGTAAGCGGCAACTACAAATGCAGGAAATCGGCAAATAAGAATGCAAGGTTTTTTGCATCGTTAATTT
>CAIYUC010000219.1 GCA_903929315.1 uncultured Bacteroidales bacterium | reverse complement strand
GACCGCCCCAAGGGGACACCTGTTTATCGGTAAAATCGTATGCTAATCCGTTCATCTATTGGGTGAATCTGTTTATCATGATCAATATCAAAGGTAGTAAGGGTTTACGAATTATTTTAAATAGCTAATGAATTAATTGGGATAAATGGACTTAGAATTACATTCAAGAATACTGGAAGATTTGAAGAAGCCATCCAATTATTTCAAGGGTTATTAATTAAAGACCCCAATAATTTGGGGGTATTAAATGCCCTTGGTAGCAGTTACGTGGAAAATGAACAATATGATGAAGCCATCGGAACATTTAAAACTGGATTAATTATAGACCCAGATAACATACAGATTTTAACTTCTCTTGGAGAAACATATAGTAAATATGGAAAATATGACGAAGCCATTAATACTTTTCACAAAGGTCTAACATTAAAACCTGATACTATATCGATTACTAAGGGACTAAGAATTATATTCAAGAAAACTGGGAGATTTAATGAAGCTATCAAAATATTTCAAAATTTATTAAATGGATACCCTAATAACTTAAAGGTCTTAGAAGAACTTGGCGTATATTACAAAAAGGCTGGTCAATATGATGAAGCAATTAGAACTTTTCTAAAAGGGTTGATATTAGAGCCAAAAAATGTAGTGTTTTTACAGGAACTTAGGATCACATTCTGGGATACTGGCAGATTTGATGAAGCTATCAAAACATTTCAAAAATTACTAAATGAAGACCCAAATAATCTACGATTGATTAAAGAAATTGCTGCCATATATAAAAAGATTGGGCAATTTACTGAAGCTATCCGAATGTTACTTAAAGGATCAATCATAGACCCAGATGATTTACAGATTTTAGATGCCCTTGGAAGTTCATATAGTGAAAATAAGCAATTTGAAAATGCTATTAAAACTTTTCAAAAAGGATTAAAATTAGAACCAGATAATATACAGATTATAAATGCCCTTGGAACCACATACAGAAACTATGGGCAATTTGATGACGCCATTAGAACATATCTCAAACAACTAAAATTAGAACCAGATAATGAACATGTTTTGAAGGCATTAAGGAACACCTACAAAAAAACAGGTAGGGTTGATGAAGCTATCAAAACATTTATTGCTTTACTAAATGAAAACCCAGATAACTTAAAAGTTTTAGAAGAATTTGGAAATTTATACAAAGAGGCGGGGAGAATTGAGGAAGCAATCCAAACATTTCTAAATTTATTACAAAAAGAGCCGCAAAATGTAAGGGTATTAGAAAAAATTGCTTTCTTATTCAATGAGTCTGGGCAATATGATGAAGCCCTCAAATATATTCTTATAAGATTAAAAGTAGAGCCAGAGAATGAACCTATTTATCGTATGTTTAGAAACAAATACGGGAACAATACTGGGAGATTTGATTCAATTTTAAAAACTTTTTTAAATTTATTAAATAAAGACCCAGAAAATGTAAAGGTTTTAGAAATACTTGGAATAGCATATATTGAATACGAACAATTCGATGAAGCAATTAAAACTTTTTTAACTTTACTTCAAAAAGACCCAGTCAATTTAGGGGTATTAGAAGAACTTGGAAACGCTTATAAAGAAAATGGACAATATTGTGAAGCAATCAATACTTTTTTAAAAGGATTAGCAGTAGAGCACAATAATGTACGGATTTTAAATTTCCTTGGAATTGCATACAGGGAATGTGGTCAATTCAATGAAGCAATTACCATTTTTAACAAAGCCACAAAACTAAATCCGAGCTTTAAGATGACATATCATAACCTTTTTCTAACTTATTTGTTTTTTAAACCTGATAAAATAAAAGCATTAGAATACTTTAAGATACTTTTGTAAGCGGCAACTACAAATGCAGGAAATCGGCAAATAAGAATGCAAGGTTTTTTGCATCGTTAATTTCCGATTTAAAGATACAACATTTTAAAGAACGGTGTTTTCAAAGATCGTTTTTCTGTTTTCCAGCCGGAACGATTTACCGGATAATTTGACGATTTCACACTTAAAAAGCAACCTATCAAGTATCGCAGCAGCGAGTACTTCATCATCGAGTACTTTGACCCATTCATCAGGGCTTTTATTGGTGGTGACAATGATGGAAGCGTTTTGATGCAAATGGTCGATAAGATTGAACAGAGAGACAGCTTGTTTGCGTTCAATAGGGAACATCATAATATCATCGATAACCAGAAGATCCGCATTACGGAGCACGTCAAATTCCCGGGCCATGGATTTTACGATGTCTTTCATTTTAAGCAGATGAGTGAGTTGTTCCATGGTTCTAAAGCAGGCCCGGTATCCTTTCTGCAATGCGTCAAAGCAAAGGCCAGCTCCTAAAAACGTTTTTCCTACACCGCTGGGCCCCATCAGAATGATGTTAAAATGTTGTTCCAGCCAGATGCATTGTCTGAGGTGAGAGAGTTGAGTTCGGGATATCCCGTTCACATGATTCTCCTGCCATAGGTCCAGATCATGCTGGGCCGGGAGCTTTGCGTGTCGTAAACGTTTGGCCAGGTTCTGTCGGTTACGGTGATCGATTTCGGCCGACAGCAGGTCCATCGTAAAATCGACATAGCTTATCTGTTTCTGCCCTGCGGTTAACAGCAGGTCACCGATCACGGATCCCAGTCCGGTAAGCTTCAGTTGCCGGGCCAGATTACTTAAGGTTTCTGTAGTTGTTTCCATAATTAATCAAGGATTTGTTTATACTCTGATATACTACTTGTATGAGGTTGGATCTTGTACTTTGGGTTTTGTAAACGGGGTTCATCCTTAAGGATCGTTTCTGCGCTATTTTGCTGCTGTTCTCTTAGCGCCAGTAATACCGGTTCAAAGTCAGTTGCTTTCTCCAGGTGGTTCTCCAGGCAATATTCCAGGGCAAGATCCATGTCCGGTCTGGGATATTTCTTTGCTGCCTGTTCAATGATCTGCATTTGATCTCTGGCATAACGGGGGAACTGAAGATGAACCTTATCAAGGTAGGTATGTGCTTTTCCCTGATCGGTAAAGCGTGAAGCCACCTGATCGATAAGCTTACTCACGCTTAGACTATGATCCCGGTAATGTGTTTTATGGCGGACCTGGGTGCCTTTGATATACGATATCGGGTGTTGAATAATCTCTTGACCGTTGGTATCGGTGATGATCAGGATATCACCTCTCTGCTCAAGCCGTACTTCTGTTTTAGCCCCCTGGTATGTTCCTATAGGAACGGAATAGGTACTGCCTTTATAATGGATCACGTTATCTCTACTCACGGCATATACTCGTTGAGGGGAGGTATTGAACAAGGCGGGTTGCAGAGGGATCAGGTAGTCCTTTTCAATCATCCATTCCAGGACAGGGATTTTATGGGTTGTCGAATGTTCTTTGGCATTGGCTGTTCGGCTGAGCCAATCCACGGCCTGATCGTTCAGGATAAACACCCCATAATACATCCGGCCCCTGAGAAAATTGTACTTGATGTATTTGATCACGTTTTCTATTTTCCCTTTGCTCTGGGGATCACTTTTGCGACAAAACCTGACCTTAAATGGCCGGCTCTGGCAGTAAGCCCGGAATGCTTCGGTTAACACGACATCGCCTTTGTTTTCGTTCGCCAGCAAGACTTTATCCTGATCATAAACCAGTTCCCGGGGATAGCCACCGATGAAAGTAAAAGCCACTTCATGGGCTTCGATGGCCGACTGGGCAGTAAAGGGATGATCCAAGAAACAGACCATTTTAAACCGTGAGCGGGATAAGACCAGGGCCAGGAAGTAAACCTTCTTACGATGACCATCGACATCGCTCATATTATACTCTCCAAAATCAACCTGGGCTTGCGCTCCATAAGGAAGTTCTTCAACCTGTTGGTATTGCCGTGAAGTAAAGACCTTAACTAGGTTATGTTTCTGCCGGACAAATAAGACAAAGTCGTATACCGTCCTGATACTGGCCTTGGGGAACAACGGATAGTTTTCCTTCAGCCAGTCATGGACCTGGGCCGAGGAAGCCTCAGGACATAGTTCCAGTCGTCCTTTGACGAAGTCTTCATAGGATGCCAGTTTTTTCGTTCTCCTTGATTGACTTTCCAGAGAAGCCTCATACTCCTTTTCGCTCATAGACAAATACTTTTTTACAGTCCGGGTGTCCATCACCAGATACTCCGCGATCTGTGATGGCGTCTTTCCGTTCCATTTTTGTTTTAGTATCTCATAATACATAATCCATCGGTGTTCAATTTTTATATTCATGTCTGACAGGTTTGGTTAAGAGACCAAAAGTCAGACTAAATGTTAGGTTTTTTGCAGCTCAACTTGCCCATGGGCAAGTTGAGCTGCAAACCTTGCTTTTTTTTCTTTTTTCTTTAAAAAGGGAATTTAACGAAGGAAGGACCTTGCATTCTTATTTGCCGATTTCTGACATTCTTATTTGCCGAAATCGTGCATTCTTAATTGCCGAAAACTTGCATTGTTATTTGCCGTTTACATTACGTTATCATTTCGTTATTACGCTAATTTTTAGCTTATTAATTCATTATCTTTTACGGTTGCTTTCAACCGGTATTACCGTTTAAGCTCTCGGATGTCCCGTTTAATTATTATATAGCTAGCTATATAATAATTAAAATATGTCCATATTTAATTTTACAAATGGACATACTCCTGGAGTAGCTCCATCAGTATGTCACCATATCTGTGAAATTTACTTCATCGTTTTGCTGTAAAAGGTATTGATATTCACTCTATAGAGAAGGGTGGTAGGGGAAGATGATTTCTTTCCTTATTTTTTTTAATAACCTCTCGAGTTCACCCCTCGTGATGTTAAAATAACGGATTAGTTCTTACCTTTTCAAGCACATCCCCGAAATCGTTGATTACCTCAGCATGAGCTGGTATCTCATCACTTCGGTACAATGCACCTTCTTCAGACCTAATTTCCATTAACAATTTATAATCAGTATCATCAAGGTTTACATTAGCTCGCTTTTGAAGTTCCAAGAATACTTTGTCGAACGATATGAACACGCTCCGTTCTCCTTTCTTATGTTTACTAAAATGTGAAAAGTATAGCTTTTTAAGTTCATTTTTTCGAGCTGTACCTTCGGTCTTATCAACCTCCTTGAAGATTTCTTCAAGCTCTGCTGGATCAATCGAAATTTTTGCATTCAGTTTCACAAAAAATAAACCATCTGGATTAGGATTTTCCTTTAGCGCGTAAACATCTCGTCCTTTTTTTCTTGTCCTTACAAAATCATGCTTAATAAGCATTTTACCCATATTAATTGCGTTTCCCGAATTCATATAGATGTTTTTAGTCTTGTTCGAGAGAAATTCAATGACATCAGTTGCAGATAACAGGTAAGTCGCATCTTCCTTCTTACATGGTTCGAAATACCTAAGTAGCAGTTCCTCTTCTATCGTTTTAATCTGAAATTGCTCATTGTGCTCAGTAATCTTTACCGTTTCTTCTTGATCAAAATAGTACCTGGATAGTAAGCGCTTCCAAATGAAATGTAAGCAGTTGTCCTATTTTTTGTTATCCGTAAATAAATCGGAGAATATCCTTGTGCGTTTTTCTTTGTTCGGTTAAGAATGAGCTTAATATTTGTCTTCATGAAAGGCATATACAGAGCTCCAATTTTTGTTTCAACATTTCTTATACTTTTTCTTAGATATCTTACTATATCGTTATAAATCAGTGTGTTAAAATTAATAATTTATTTTCATTCTAAATAAGATATTGCTGTCATTTATCAAAATTTCAATCCCATCATTCATGCTTAAATCTTAAAGTTCATTTCATTATCAGTCTAAATATATGATATTCAATATATTACGTGAATAACTAACCTGATTGAACATCATTTTTCTTTTGGATTAACCTTTAAACCTACAAAAATGTGACTTATAGTCCGTTGACTTATAGTAAACATTTGCGATACTTTTGTTTTATGGACATGAAGCAAAAATTTGGCGAGAGAATGAAGCAGCTAAGAGTTTCTGCAGGATTTTCTCAAGAGGAGCTTTCTTTTAAATGCGACCTTGACAGAACATATATTAATCATGTTGAAAGGGGAAAACGAAATCTTTCACTATCAAGCATAGAAAAAATATGTAAAGGATTAAATGTTTCGCTAACAGAATTTTTTAATGATGAACGATTTAACTCTATTTGATATGCCTCAGAATAATAATTATACACCAAGAATCACTCGATTGCTTCAAGGAAGGGATTCAGTAATTGAATTCAATTCCATTAGAGAAAGATTCCCATGGATGTTTGAGGAAAACAAGAAATGTATTTTAAGTCCAGATAGTGATGGCCTTTTATGTGGGCTCTTCATGTCATATTACTTCCATTGGGAAATCATTGGATTTTATGACGGGAAGGTTATGGTTCTAAAAAATGATAAAACAGCATATGATGAAGATGTCGTTTTTTTAGACATGGAAATATGCAGAAGAGGTATAAAAAGCGTTGGTCATCACATGTTATTGTTGAATAGAAATAATATTCCAAGAGTTTTTTATACAGGGTTTCGAGATTGTCTGCAGCCAAATTTACTTCGAGACTATGACGGGCAACATGATTTTCGCTTAAAATATCCTTTAGCAACGATACATTTACTCTTAGCTATCATTGGTCATTTTCAAACGATTAGAATACCTGAAACTGCAATTACCCCTTTATTCTTTGCTGATGGGACATTCCAAGTACTTTATGGTTATCCAGAGAACGTTCTTAATTGGCTGGATTACCTTGGAATCCAAAATAACGAAAGCGTTCTTCGGCAAGTATTTATGCATGAGCATTACACTGTTTACTCTCAAATACTTGCAATGGATGATTTCTTTCGTAGAAGAGACAGCATAAGTATAGCAAGAGAACGAGGAGATCGTTTAAGAATCTCTAATCCCGATGGCACTCCTGCCAATTTGGAACATGACGGTCAGTTCTATAAAATATCTGATGACGCAGTTGAAAGAATTAAAAGGTTTATATTACTATTATCATATACAACTGGTTGGGATTTTGATGAACATAAATGGCACTTTCAATCGTTTCAATTGAAACGATTTACGAAAGGCGATTTTCAAGGTAGGGGTTGGAGAATAAATGGAGAGAGTTATTCGAGGCTGATGGAATTAAATCCTTTATCCTGGGCGATGACAAGCGGAACCAATATTGAATTTACAATTGAGACACCTGATACTATGTAAATTCGATTTCAAGGTTAACTCCAGTTCTTCTTAACCGTTCTTCTGAAAGTTTATAGTATTCTTCGCTTATTTCAAAGCCGATAAAATTTCGCTGCAGAAGTTTTGCCGCAACTGCAGTTGAACCACATCCCATAAATGGATCGAGAACAATACCATTTTTAGGACAGAAACAATTAATAAAATCATAAGGAATTTTATCGGGAAACACTGCAGGATGCTGCCTTTTTATAGGGTCTTTATCTCCTGCCATTAAATAGTCCCATACAGTACCTCTACATTTCCTATCATTTATAACCATGGTAACTGTTTCTGTTGTTTTTCCGTTTGTCATTCTATTACCACTTCCAGTCATTGTTTTTCCCGCATGTTTAGAGGGAATCTTTAGTGGTTCTTTATTAAAGTACTGTGGTTTATATCCTTTTAAAAAAATAGGCATGTATTCATGATCAACCCTGAATCTTTGTTTCCACCAAGCCCCTTCTGATCCGTTTTTTCTATAGATCACACACTCGAATAGCTTAAACCCTATATTGTCGCACCAATCGATAATTGTTTTAAAAGATGTCAACGTTTTTCCAAATTCTTTTGTCTGATCTTGAATAACCATCACTGCAATACCACCCTCTTTTAAAACTCGATAAAGCTCTTCTCCTGTTTTATGTAGATCAACGCTAAATCCTTTATAATCTCTTAACCCATCGTAAGGGGGTGAGGTTACAACCAAATCAATGCTACTGTCAGGAATGAATTTTTTCATACCTTCCACACAATCAATGGTATGAATTACATTGAGCTCCATTTCGTTTTCTCTTTAAGTGGATGCAAATTTAATAATAATTGTTGACTTTTTATTAGTATTCTTTGCTATAAATCCTCCGGGCCGGGATTGTTCAAAGAGTCCATGAGTGTCACAACATGAAGTTGAGATTCGCATATAACGGCCAGTTACATCTCTTCTTTTGAAAACATCCCGTTGAATCCTGCTTTTTCAAGATGGTAAAACATAGGTAAAACAAATCATGCACCTAAATGCATTATTCTACTTTAAAATTATTTTTATGGGATGAGGATTAATATTATATTTGCCTATTTGAAAGGTAGTTAGGTGTAAAAGGATGAAATAGAGAGAAATTTATTTTATTCCTGGTGGGTCCACAAAAATAGTAGTTCACTTTATTTTTTCATTTTTCACTTCCCGGTATTCCAGGTTACAAGACCTGTTAATGGAACCCAGAATAACCACTAAAAGGCGTTCAGACGGCATTGAACCTTGACATTTTCAAAAAGCACCGTATATTTGAAGAAAAATCTTCCTATGGATCTTTATGTCAGAATAAATATCAACGAAGGGTTACCGGTACCAATATCGTATTCCTTTCACTTCCAGGACCCGAATCCTGCTGATGATCCCGGTATCTCAGTGATCTCAACGGATCCGATGTACTATGAGCCGCGACCTGCATTTATTGCCGTTTTCATGGCCCACGGTCTTCTCGTGGATAAAACAACCGAAAAAATCTATTATCCTCCGTCCACGATCCTTTCCATTGAATATAGTAAGTCAAATCTGGGAGGAGAGACACCCGGTTACACCTGGGAGTGGCATACAAACTCTCCCGCACCCGGCCCCATACAGATCCGGCAAAAGAAATAGTCACAGAGGTACCGCATAAGGAGTTTATTTCTACTACCTTCAGACAATGAACGGGAAAAGTTACTCAGGTAAAATAATGATATAGTAGCAACCATTCGTTGTTAATCAGTTTGTCAATTAACTTTTATGATCTTTGTGGCAGTTTTTTTGCTTCCTCAACAATTTTGATTGGACATTCCCAATTTTTTGGATCATTAGTAATTTTCATCAAAATCTGCTTCACGCGGAGTCACCGGTTGCAGGTTCTCCATGAGATTCAACTCATAAATCTCATTAAAATCAGCTTCTTTAGGGGTCACCGGCGATAATTCCTCAAGAAGATTATCCCAGGATGTTTTCATGTCATTATTATCCGTTTCATCGAAAGTAGCTTCTTTGAGGGTTAAAGGTTTGAGATAGTCAAAATCATTTTTTGCTATTTCCAGGACGTTTTCATCAAAATCGGCCTCCTTCGGAGTAGTCGGAGCAAGGTTGCAAAAAAAGGTGCATTTTATTTCGGGTCCGGCGGATATTATATCCGGGTTTGAAATTGCTGCATTGAGAAAGTTACCTTGAACTGCAAAAAGTACAGTAAGAAAATAAACTATTGATTTTATTGTTTTCATCTCTTTTGTTTTTTATGGTTGAAACTTTTTTATTTATGAAACAAAAGTACAACTGCACGGGATGGTGTATCAAGAGCTGAAATACCCGATTTTATATGATCTTTTCACGATTTGTTGATAGTCAGAAATACTCGTTGTCTTGTGTATTTTTACGTAACGTTGTCACCTTTTCCTGGGACCAGGATCAATCCGGGGATCCGGGTTGGGATCAAATAATTCCTTAACCTGATTCCCTGTATATACCTTTGAAAGAATGCAATGAGGATTTTCTTTTTTGAACCTGACAAATTATTTTTCATCTACAGAATTAATGCAGAATTGTATTTCACTATTGCACCCAAATTGAATCATTCAATAAACATAAAAATAAAAAAAATGAAAAAAGTAATTTTGATTTTAATAGCTGCAATGTTCAGTACAGTGATGTTTGCACAAACACAGGATACAAAAAAGACTGAACCGAAAAAAGAGCCTGTTAAGACAGAAACTGTTAAACCTGCTGATAAAAAGGCTACTGCAACCCCGGTAAAACCTGTAAAAAAACAAACCCCCAAGAAAAAGATAGTCAAGAAAACTCCACCTCAGGCAGCTCCTGCAAAGTAAACTCCTATGTCTGAACGAAAAAAGCCGGAAATGATCTTCCGGCTTTTTTTATTTATCCCGAATCGGAACAGGTTTGCGAATTCTTAGCTTCTGTTCCTCCCGGGATTACTGCAACTAAAAGAAAATTGCTTCGCATTTTCATTAATAAGATGCAGTATAATTTAGTTTTTTCAACAAAACTGAATAATACATGATTTTTTTATTTAACTTTGTCGTAAATATTTTCATAAGAAAAAGTTATGAAGATTTTTTATTCTCTCCTTCTTTATTTTTTCTTTGTTTTGATTTCTTCTGATATTATAATGGGACAATTAGTTACGACTTGTCCTAATTCCAATTTCAATCTTGGAAATTTCACTAATTGGACAGGAACTTATGGAAACTTTAATAACCCTGGTTTATATCCCGGATTAGATACTAATACTCTTGCACCTTATCCTCATGGTAACTTTCAATGTTACCAGGGGTCAAATCCGTCATCTTGTCCTCCCTTACATCACATCATACCGGCTCCGGGAACACTTGATCCTAATACCGGCGACAGCCTCATTTCAGTATTTCCGGGGGAAGCCTTTTCTGCCAGATTAGGACATAATGTCGGAGGATCTCACGCTGCAACGTTGAAATATACTGTTCTTGTGGATAATAGCACGTATCTTTTTATTTACCGGTATGCTGTTGTACTTGAGAATTATGGTCATACATTCAATCAACAACCCAGTTTTTCAGTAGCTGTGGAAGATTCAACCGGCGCTTTAATAGACCCTCTCTGCGGGTATTATTATATCTATGCCAACGATACAAATCTGGGACCTGGCTGGCATCGTCACAACCTGACCCCCCCTCCGCTTCATGTGGACTGGAAAGTATGGACCACTGTGGGGATTAGTCTTGCAAGTTATGTTGGACATCACATCTCTATTCTTTTTACAATCAAGGATTGTTCACCCGGAGGACATTTTGGTTATGCTTATGTATCGGCCTATTGCAGCTACCTGACAATCCAGACATCCATGTGCCAGGGGGATTCATCGGCAACACTGACAGCTCCACCCGGTTTTGCACATTATCTCTGGAGCAACGGGGATACGGTTCCTTCGATTGTGGTCCCGCACCCTACGACAGGTGAAACCTATAGCTGCCTTCTCACCGCGGTAAACGGATGCACGAGTACAATCTGGATGACCCTCACCTATACGGTAATCCATACAAATTTTACCCATGGACCCTCCTGCGCCGGCATTCCTACACAGTTTAATGATTCCAGCTACGTAAACCAGAATGCCGTTACAGGATGGAAATGGGATTTCGGGGACATGACTCCTATCGTCACCGGAAACGCAAATCCTCAGCATACCTTTGCTCAGGTTGGAACATACTTTGTAAAACTTGTTTCCCACTCAACCGAAGGCTGTAAAGACTCTATCACCAAAGCAATAACAGTTGATACATTACCATCCCTGACAAACAATCCGCTTTGGGAAAGAATCTGCAGCCGGGCAAATACAAACATCCTTTTGACATCCGATAGAATCGGCACCACTTTTACCTGGACTGCCACATCGAATTCACCTTTGTTGACTGGTTGGTCAAATAATACTACCCTTCCAACCACGGTGATCAACCAGACATTGACAAATACCGATAATAAAGTCGATACCGTCACTTACCACATCACGCCTCACTCAACGGAATGTACCGGTTTTGCTACCAACTACAAAGTCGCTGTGGCCCCATTGCCGATCCTGACCAATACTCCTCTTACCAAATCCATATGTGACAGCACTTCGACGAATATCCTTCTTCTTTCCAATAATGACAGTACCCTCTTCACCTGGACATGCACCGCAAGCTCGCTAAATCTGAGCGGCTATTCAAATAATACAACTACCCCTGCCACACTGATCAATCAGGTCATTTATAATTCGGGAACTTCCATTGATACCGTAACTTATCACATTGTTCCACATTCCTTCGGCTGTCTCGGTGATACATCAAAATACAAAGTGATCGTCTTCCCCTTCCCGGATCTATCCAATATTCCTCTTACCAAAAGCATTTGTAATAGTGCCTCCACCAATATCACCCTGACATCCCATGTGCCGGGAACCCTTTTCACCTGGACCTGTACTCCAAGTTCCGGGAATCTCGGCGGTTTCAGCAATAATTCGACACCGACAACGATATTGAATCAAACACTATTTAATTCCGGTTTCACTATGGAAACTGTCACCTATAACATCGTTCCCCAAGCCAATGGATGTGCAGGACATAGTTCAAATTTCGTGGTGACGGTTTTTCCTGTACCCAATTTATCAAATACGCCCACAAGCGAACAACTCTGTAACAATACCTCAACAAACCTTACATTAACGTCGAATGTTGCCGGCACTTTATTTACATGGACAGCCACCGGTAGCTCAGCCAATGTGAGCGGGTTCAGCGACAATGCAATTCCTTCTATTATACTTAACCAGACTCTCACAAATAACGGTTTCAATATAGAAACTGTGACCTATTACATTACACCCCATGCAAACGGTTGCGATGGTTTGGTTACGGATTATGTTGTTACGGTCTTCCCAGTCCCTGATATATTGTCCAGTCCCCTTACCCCATCCCTCTGTTCAGGACAGACCACAAATATCACCCTCAGTTCCGATGTAGCCGGTTCGGCTTTCTCCTGGACCGCAACCGGTGGTTCTCCCAATGTTACGGGGTTCTCAAATGGTAACGGTAATATCATCGCTCAGACATTGATCAGTTCAAGTGGTGTTTTGGAAACGGTAACCTATCATGTATCAGTGACAGCTAATAGTTGCCAGGGTTTACCAGTGGATATTGTTGTACAGGTTAATCCAAAACCGCATTTGACCAACAATCCAATGTCAGATACCATATGTTCAGGAAATACCACAAATATTCATCTAAGTTCAAGTTGTCTCAATACGACTTTTACCTGGACAGCAAGCCTTGCCTCCGGAAATATTACCGGTTTCAGTAATGGATCCGGTAATCTGATCAGTCAGACTCTCATAAACACCTTATCGACTTTGGGAGTCGTTAATTATAACATTGTTCCCACTGCAGGCAGTTGTCTTGGTGATGATACTATTTATTATGTCACGGTCAAACCCAAACCGAACCTCACCACAACTCCCCTGGCAGCCCAGATATGTTCCGGCGCTTCGACCAATATTCCACTAACTTCCGATGTCACTGGCGCTACCTTCTCCTGGACTGCTGCGGGAAGCTCCGGCAATGTTTCAGGATATTCAGCCGGTTCAGGGTTCACAATTGTGCAGAACCTTGTCAATTCAGGGTTTAATATAGAATCGGTTACATACCATATCACTCCCCTGGCTAACGGTTGTCAAGGGATAGTGACAGATTTCATCGTTACGGTTTACCCGGTTGCCGATGCTTATTTTGTTCCGCCATCCGCTGTAATATGTTCCCAACAGACGACAAATGAACAGATCCTGTCACATGTGACAGGCGCTACGTTTTCCTGGACAGCCTCTGCCAGCTCTCCGAATATTACCGGTTTCCTTAATGGGAACGGTAATCTCATTGCCCAGACACTGAACAATTCAGGGAACACGATTGAAACGGTCACCTATGTCATAACTCCCACTGCCAATTTATGTGTCGGAACGACTGCCAATGTAATTGTGACAGTAAATCCGACACCTCACGTCTCCACCAACCCTCTTGCCCAGACGATCTGTACCCAGCATTCTTTTTCTGTCAATCTAACCTCAACGGTTGCAGGATCTACCTTTGCATGGACCTGTACTCCAAGTTCCCTTAATCTTTCCGGTTTCTCCCCCGGAAGCGGAAACGTAATCAGTCAAACACTTGCAAATTCCGGATATACGATTGAAACCGTTATCTATCACATAACTCCGACGGCAAATGGCTGTACCGGTCCAATTACAGATTATATCGTTACGGTTAATCCATTGCCGGATGTTTCAAATAACCCGATGTCTTCCCAGATCTGCTCCGGTACATCGCCCAATGTTAATCTGACGTCCCACGTGACAGGGACTATCTTCTCCTGGACAGCGACAGGAAGTTCACCTAATATTACCGGTTACGGCCCCGGAAGCGGGCTTGTGATCAACCAGACACTGACAAACCTGGGGCTGAATACAGAATTCGTCACGTATCATATCACTCCGACAGCCAATGGATGTCCGGGTCTGACAGTAGATTACGTGGTAACTGTAGTCCAGATCCCGGATGTTTACTTCACTCCAACAGCACAGACAATTTGTTCACAACAAACGACAAGCATACAGATCCTGTCGCATGTGACAGGCACCACATTTACATGGACGGTTTCGTCCAGTTCCCCTAACCTGTCAGGGTTTTCAGCCGGAAGCGGGAATTTTATCGGCCAGACCATTATCAATTCCGGGAATACGATCGAAACTCTGACTTATACGGTTTATCCTTCTGCTTTTGGCTGTCCGTCAGGACCGTCACAGAATGTCATTGTTACTGTAAATCCTAAACCGGTTGTGACGAATAACACTACTTTGTTCCAGATATGTGATCAAACAGCTACGAATATTGTTCTTCAATCGAGTGTGCCGGGTTCCACATTCACCTGGACGGCTACCGGAAGTTCGCCTAATGTTTCAGGGTACAGTTCCGGAGGTGGCCCTTCAATCATTCAGACTTTGACTAACAGCGGATTCAGTATCGAAACCGTTACTTATGTTGTAACTCCCCATGCGAACAGCTGTGCAGGAAATCCGGTTTCTTTCGTTGTCACTGTTTTTCCATTGGCCGATGTTTATTTTACTCCTCCGTCGCAAACCCTTTGTTCCGGAGTCACGTCAAACATACAGCTTCTTTCTCATGTGACCGGGGCGACATTTTCCTGGACTGCGACCGGTAGTTCACCCAATGTTAGCGGATTTTCAGGTGGTAGCGGCAATCTGATCCAGCAAACATTGGTTAATTCCAGTTATAGCATTGAGAATGTAAATTATGCCGTAACGCCGGTGGCAAACGGATGTACGGGAACACTCAATCATGTCATTATAACTGTCGATCCATTACCGGTGGTTTCCCTGACCCCCTGCTGGGATGTAGTGACAACAACCGATGCCCAGCCAATTAAACTCAAAGGCGGGATTCCTTTGAGCGGGGCATATAGCGGTGCCGGTATTAATGCAGGCTCGTTTTATCCGGGGATAGCAGGTGCCGGAACCTTTACTATCACGTATTCTTACACAAATACTTACGGTTGTGGCGGTAATTCAAACCAAACTATCACAGTGATCGCTCCTGTTCCGGTAACCTGTGGGAACGTCCTGACCGATATCAGGGATAACCAGCAATATACAACGGTGCAGATCGGCACTCAATGCTGGATAGCTTCCAACCTGGACTATGGAAACACTATTGCATCCTCACAGATGCAACGTGATAACTGCATCCCTGAAAAATATTGTTTCAATGATATTCCTTCTAATTGCAGCAGTACCGGTGGACTTTACCAGTGGGATGAAATGATGAAGTTCGATAATACCTCCGGAGCCCAGGGTTTCTGTCCGCCCGGTTGGCACGTGCCTGCAGAAGCTGAGTGGACAGCTTTGCTCACCTTCTATATAAGCAATGGTTTTGCCGGTAGTCCGTTAAAATTTACCGGTTATTCAGGATTTAATGCCTTCCTCTCAGGCATGCGTCATGATAATGCAGTATGGGACTTCAATAACTTTTCAATCATGTACTGGTCATCCACCGCTCACGGCACAAATAAAGCCTGGGCACATGGGATGAACACAATCAATCCATCTGTTTCTTATTATCCATCCTTAAGATCGAATGCTTTTGCCCTGAGGTGTATTAAGGACTAGCGTTCCACAAACTTTTCTATGCGAATTCTCTCTGGTAATGTTTCCTATTTCGTTATCTTACCGGTCCTATTATCAGCAGTTTTTATATTTTCGTTCCTTTCCGCTCCCCTGGCAGAAAAATATCTTGATTTTACAGGATCTGCCATCCGGAAAATGATCTTTGGGAAAACAACGATTTGGTTCAAGAAACTCTGTCCTATGGATTGAACCCTGAGAGCCGGAAAATCCCCGGCTTAATGGTTAATAATTTTTTCAAACTACATTCCTGTTATTTTTAAAAGATAAATCCGGCACCTTAAAAAAATATTGCCAGGGTATTGTTATTGTTGAACCGTACCATGTTTTTATTAAATTTGCGGTTGATTTTTTGTCTTGCAGGAATCTGATTGACGAAGTATAAACATCTATGATATTGATGAAATTATTAGATAATTTTAACTAAAAGGAGGAAATATGCGAAGATTTACTTTTATTGTTTTCTTTATTCTGGGAGTCCTGTTTCTTCAGGGTCAAACCCATTCCATTCTAAGTTATACTTTCAACAACACTTTAGCCGAATCCAAAGGTATTGGTCCGACTCTTACGATGCTGGATAGCATAGGTGTGTTTGTAATCGATACTTTGAATGAGGTCAGTAATCAGACCAAAACTGTTTACCGTTTTAAGAAAAATGGTGGAGTTCAGTTCAACAATGCATTGGGAACCAACTTCCTTGATTCGACTTACTCCATTGAACTCTATTTTGTGTTCGATGAACTGGATAGCTGGAAAAGAGTGATCGATTGGAAACGCCGTACAACCGATTATGGAGCTTATGTTTTCAACGGGGAATTAAATTTTTATCCCTATGTATACAGCAGTAGTGCTCCGGTAGTAGCAGGTGAGTATACCTATTATGTTGTTACACGGGATGGTGCAACCAAAGACCTCAAGATTTATACCGATGCAAAAGTCGAAATTAACTTCACTGATGCTAATAATGATGGGGTGATTGATACCTCTCATGTCCTGAATTTCTTTGTTGATGACCTTGTTGTCCAGAATGAGGCAAGTCCGGGAGCTGTGGCATTGCTGAACCTATACAATTATGTGCTGGATTCAACTGCCATCAAGCATAAATATGATAGCCTCCATGGGCAGTTGTTTGCGGTAAGGGAATTAGGGAACAAAAAAGCTTCCCTAAGTGTTTATCCTAATCCGGCCAGTGATATAATAAATATAGACCTGAATCAATTCTATGCGAATGGCCAGGTCAATGTTTCCCTCATAAATTCAACCGGATCTGTTGTTTACAGCCGGTCTTATGCTGCCGGCAGTAATTACCGGATTGACCTGAACTCATTAGCATTACCAAACGGAATATACATGGTGAAGGCCGGATTTGCAAGTGAAATTTACTGCCAGAAATTTGTAATCCGGAGGTAATAAATTTCATAAACTCACCCCCCTTAATGAGACTGACTAAAAAGTCTTTGTGATCTTTGTGTAACACATTGTGACCTTTGTGGTTAATTCATAAAACGCTGAACCACAATGAACACTAAGAAGGCATAAAGCACGCAAAGAAAGAAAAAGTATCATTCGTAATACTTTTTAGTCAACCCCATACAAAAGTATGTGAAACTACAGAGTGATTAAATTGTTGCCGGTTTCTTCTTTACTTCACTGCGGATAAGTTACTTATTACAATATCTTTTCATTACTTTATAGGCATCGAGAATGCCCAATTCTCCGGCGCGGCTCAAATCTTCACAACCTGATATTGTTTCATTCAGAAGGATGCGGATCAATCCCCTGTTATAAAAAGCTTCTGCGAAATTTTCGTTGTCTTCAATTGCTTTTGAAAAATCAGCAATCGACTCTTTGTAGTTTCCCATCATGCAATTGACAAATCCCCTGTTGTAATGTGCAAAATAGAAAGCCGTATCGAGTTTCAGGACCTTGTCATAATCACGGATCACTGTTTCATAAGTATGTTCCGGTTCTTTTGATTTAATTTCTCTTTGTACGTTTGTGGTATTTCGTCCGATCGTGATCTGGTTCTGATAATCATCCGCTGCATGAATATGCTGGATAAGTTCATATCTTAAATTAGCCCTGCTGAAATAAGCAAGGACAAAATTCGAATCAAGGTTTAAAGTTGAATTATAGTCGGTAAATGCACTATTATAATTCTGAAGAGCACCAAAGGAAACGGCTCTTTTATAAAATGATTCCGGGATATTTAAAGCAGAATCAATTACCTTGGTTTGAATATCAATTTCCTTTTTACACAAGGAATCCGTTATCAGTTCTGCACGATCGGTCAGAGTAACAACGTTTGTATAATAATGCATTTTTTGGTATGCATCATACAAACGGATGTCATTATACTTTGCTTTGCCCAGAAAGACAAAGAACATCGGGATCAATTGAATATCAATGTATTGATCCTGAAATTTACTATTCTTGGTATTCATTTCTTCAAAATCGCCGGTTAATTTGACGAGGCTTTGTAAATAGTTTTCTTTTTTCGATTTCAGGCTATCCGGAGTGATGTGATTTTTTTCACTCAGTGAAAGTGCCTGTTTGTAATCTTCTGCTGCTCCGGTTCGATCGTTCAGTTTATTTTTCACCTCAGACCTTTGGTAAAAGGCATCTGCATTATCAGGGTATAGTTCTATTGTTTTATTCAGGTCATCCATGGCTCCGCGATAATCATTAAGTTCAGTTTTAAGAAGGCCGCGATAATAATAACTGATGACATTCTTTGGATTTAGTCTGATCACATAATCAAAATCCCGGATAGCTCCTTTTTTGTCATTCATATCATTCAGAACAATTGCCCGGTTAAAATAAGCATAGGAATTATAAGGTGAAAGACGAATGACCTTGTTCAAATCTTCCAGCGCTGCCGCTTTGTCTGGTTTCTTTATAAGCGCTAATGAACGGTTGAATAAAGCATAGATATTATTTGTGTCTGTTTGTAACGCACGATTGAGAGAACGGATGGCCGAATCGGCCTGGTTAAGGTCCATCCAAACCGACGCCAACTGAATAAAACTGTAAGGATTTGTTGAATTGATTTCGATGGCTTTTTTAAGATCAGCTATGGCATTCTGGAAGGATCCCAGTTCCATCTCTGAACTTCCTTTCAATATATACACATTTTCATTTGTGAAATTCAGTTTTATCGCTCTGTCGCAATCATAGATACAGTTATAGTATTTTTTTATATATAAATTAAGTTTTGCACGGTAAAAATAAATGCTTCCGTTTGCAGTGTCCATTTCAAGAGCTTTTGAAAAATCCTCGAAAGCTCCTTTATAATTAAGTTTCTGGCTTCGGACAATGGCCCTGTTGATAAAAGCATCCGGCAGCGTCGGGGAAAGTTCGATTGATCTGGAATAATCCTGTTCTGCCCCGATATAATCGTCAAGGTTGTATTTTGCAATTCCTCTATAATAATAAAGTTCAGAATAGTAAGGTTCTTTTGTGATGGCAATATTTAAATTCTCCAATGCTTCGATGTATTGACCTTTACGAAGATTGTTTATGCCAAGTTGCTTATAATTCACCTTATTCTGTGACATAAGAGGAAACCAAAAAGAGATCAGGAGCAATAGCAATAAAAGCCTTCGAAATTGGTTCATTAGTTTTCTATATACCTGTTAGTTTTTATTCAGGTCAGAAAAAACACAAAGAAAGAAAAATAAATCGATATGTCACAATAACGATTGAGTACAGATTAAATTATAAAGAAATCCCATATGTGGTTTATTTGAATAGCTATTCAGTTGGTTTTGTTTATTGATATTATTCAGATTACGAAAAACCTGTCGGGATATTTGGTAAAAAACCATTTACTTTGCAGATTATTTAACAGCAAGTATGAAGCGCTATTATTTATCAGGGATCTGGATTTTATTCTTTAATCTGGTTATCATTGGTAATCTTTCTGCTCAATCATGGGATTTTATAAAAGAGCGGGATGGGATTAAAGTTTACACACGGAAAGAAAAAAACAGTTCCCTGAAATCGTTTATGGGTGTGGTGGATCTCAAAACACAGATGGAGCAGGTCTGCTTGTTGGTCGGAAATGTCACTAATACCAGCTGGTGGGATGAAAATGTCCGGGGTATCAAAGTCCTTGCTTATGAAAAAGATAAATATATACAGTATTACCTTATTTATCATGTGCCCTGGCCACTTACCGACCGTGACTTATGTGTAGAATCCCGGATCAGCACAGATCCTTTTACTGGTCAACGGATCGTTTATTCTGTGCCATTACCGGATATAATACCGGAAAAGCTTGACTTTATCCGCATCAAAAACTATTGGCAAAGATGGACGATTCAACCCAGGGACAATGGGATTATTCATCTTATCCTGGAAGGATATGTGGATCCGGGAGGCAGTGTTCCTGCATGGCTTTATAATATGGTCATCACGGATACCCCCTTGAACATCCTAAGGGGTATCCAGAAGAGAGTAACAGTAAATCAAGGCGAAGAGAGGTGATCCCTTAAGTTTTATTTGCTTATCACTATTTTTTTAACAACTCCTTTATCGCTTTTCCGGAATATCAGCCAATATAGTCCTTCAGGAACATCACTCAGGTCGATATTCTGTTGTGACTTTCCTTTTATAATAAGATCCTTCAACTCGTATATCCTGACACCCAATATGTTGAAAATGCTGATGGTACAATTATCTTCACAAGAGCACTGGATAGAAACAGTAAACTGACCATTGTTTGGATTCGGGTAGACGATGATATCCTCCGGTTGCAGTTCTTCTTCTATACCTGTGACTGGATCAGTCGCGCAGGTATGGACGTTAACGTTAAGAATCGCTGGGGATAGAGCTCTGCAGCCACTGGTAGAGGTGTAATTCACGCTTACCGTTTTATCCCCTGTAAGGGTCCATTTTACCAAAATCTGGCTACTGTTGAAGCCGGAGTAAATGATTCCCCCTGAGCCACCGAGTGTCCATGTATAATTGGTCATACCGGGTTGTGTTGAATAGTTTACAAGAGCTGCAAGGCACACGCTACCGGGACCACTGATGGTAGGGGCCGGAATAGGATTAACAGTAACATTTTTAACCGTTGGGATCAGGACAGGGCAACCCGAGGTATTCGTATAAATGACGGAGATTGTTTGTGATCCGGCGGTACTCCATAGGACAGTTATAGTGCGTGTTCCATTACCTGAGGTGATGGTACCACCTGCTGACACTGTCCATACATAGTTGGTCATCCCGGGGTCTGTCATATAAGTGACCGTTGTATTGTTACAAACATTTGTGGCTCCGGTTATACTTGGAACGGGTATCGGATTAACAGTCACGGTGTATTGCGTCGGTGCAGCCGCTGTACAGCCATTAGCATTTGTGTAATTGACTTTCACCCACTGTGAGCCTGCCGTACTCCAGGTCACGGTGATGGCATTGGTACCGGTTCCGGAGGTAATCGTACCTCCTGTGGAGATCGTCCACAGGTAGTTGGTCATTCCGGTCTGGGTCGTGTAGACCGTTCCTGTTGTTCCTGCACAGACTGATTTATTCCCGGTTATGGATGGCACCGGTAAGGCATTTACTGTAATGTTAAATTGTGTCGGGGCAGCGGCCCTGCAACCATTGACATTTGTATAATTCACCTTCACCCAGTCTGCACCTGCACTACTCCATTTTACTGTGATTGTACTACTCGTTGAAGTCCCGCCTGAAACAATTGTTCCTCCGCTGGCAACGCTCCAGGAATAGCTGGTCATACCTGTTTGGGTTGTATAAGTCCCTGAAATGCCTGCGCAAAGGCTGCTATTGCCTGTTATTGTTGGCACCGGTAGCGAGTTGACGGTGATATGGTAAACTGTTGCATTTGCCGCACTGCATCCGTTTGTACCAGTATAATTCACGCTTACCGTTTGGGCTCCGGGTGTATTCCATGTCACAGTAACAGTATTCTGTGTTAAACTTCCTCCGGCAGTTTTGGTTCCACCTGCCGAGACGATCCAGATATAGTTGGTCATCCCTGATTGTGTCGTATAAACATTCCCTGTTGTACCGGCACAAACCGGGGTTGGCCCGGTGATAGTTGGAATGGGAAGTGGTTTGACAGTCACTAAGTAAGAAAACGGAGATAATGCGGAACATCCATTTCCATTCGTGTACTTAACGGTTACATTCTGTGAACCGGCCGTGTTCCATGTGACAGTAACCGTATTATCCGTTGTTGTACCGCCTGATGTGATCGTTCCTCCGGAAGAAATATTCCAAAGATAGTTTGTCATACCTGCCTGGGTGGTATAGATCACACCTGTGGTTCCTGCACAGACGTTATTGTTGCCGGTAATTGTCGGCACTGGTAATGGATTTACAGTGACCGGATAAGCTGTCGGACTGGCTGCCATACAACTATTGCTGTTTGTATAATTTACACTGACAGACTGAGAACCCGCGGTGGTCCATGTGAGTGTTATGGTATTACTTGTGGAAGTACCTCCAGCAGTGATCGTACCCCCGGCTGATTTAGTCCATTGATAGTAAGTCATTCCCGGCTCGGTAGTATAGGTAACACCCTGTGAGCCTACACAGACAGATGCGGCACCGGTAATGGTCGGTATGGGTAATGGATTCACCGTTACATTTTTGACAGTCGGGACAAGCGCAGTACAACCGTTTGTATTTGTATAGCTGACACTGACGGTTTGTGCACCGGCAGTGATCCAATTTACTGTAATCATTCTTGTCCCGGCACCCGAAGTTATCGTTCCTCCCGCAGATATTGTCCATGTATAATTCGTCATTCCTGATTCCGTGGTGTAAAAAACGCCAGTTGTTCCAACACAGATTGAACTGGCACCGGTAATACCGGGAACAGGAAGAGGATTGACTGTAATAGTCTTCATTGTCGGAGGAGAAGCTGTGCAACCGTTTGAGTTGGTATAGGCAACGCTAACGGTCTGTGCCCCCGCTGTATTCCATGAAACTGTAATGCTATCTGTCCCGGAACCTGCCATAATCGTTCCTCCTGAAGAAACGGACCAGTTATAACCGGTCATACTTGCGTCAGTGGCGTATTTAACCCCGGTCGTACCAACACAAACAGAACCACTCCCCGTGATGGTAGGTATTGGAAGTGGATTAACAGTGACGCTCTTGATAGTTGCGGTCGATGCAGTACAACCGTTCGCATTCGTGTAATTCACACTGACTGTTTGGGCTCCAGCTGTATTCCATGTCACTGTTATGGTTCTTGTTGTTGCACCCGCTGTGATCGTTCCACCGGAGGAAACAAGCCAGGAATAATTTGTCATCCCTGTTTCAGTTGAATAAGAAACACCTGTAACTCCTGCGCAAACAATACCGGAACCGACAATTGTAGGAACCGGTAAAACATTTACAGTAATATTTTTAACGGTTGGAGATAAGGCTGTACAACCGTTCCCATTGGTATAATTGACGCTGACTGTTTGTGATCCAATAGTGTTCCATGTTATTGTCACCATGTTGGTTGTGGATGTGCCTCCTGAAGTTATTGTTCCACCGGAAGAAACTGACCATAAGTAATTAGTCATTCCAGATTCTGTTGTATAAATATTCCCTGGAACTCCGATGCAGACAGATGAAGATCCTGTAATAGTAGGTACAGGAAGCGAGTTAATAGTCACATTTTTCACTGTGGGGGATGCAGCCGTACAACCGTTTCCGTCAGTATAGTTAACGCTGACGGTTTGTGATCCGGTCGTATTCCAGGTTACCGTAATGGTTTTTGTTCCCGCACCACCCGTTATTGTTCCTCCGGAAGAAACAGTCCAGATATATGCACTCATGCCTGATTCAGTTGTATAGGCAACACCGGTACTCCCTGCACAGACAGAAGCAGCTCCTGTAATTGTCGGTACAGGAAGGGCATAGACCGTTATGTTTTTGACGGTAGGTGAGGTAGCCGCGCAACCGCCTCCATTGGTATAATTTACACTCACTGTTTGAGCTCCGGCTGTATTCCAGGTAACAGTGATGGTTTTAGACCCGGATCCTGCTGTGATCGTTCCGCCTGATGAAACTGACCAGGTATAACCTGTCATGCCTGTTTCGGTCGTATAGGTAACTCCGGTAATACCGGCACAAGCAGAAGCTAAACCTGTAATAGTCGGAACAGGCAGCGCATTGACTGTAACATTTTTAACCGTCGGTGATGATGCTGTACAGCCATTGCCGTTGGTATAATTAACATTTACCGTTTGAGCTCCTGCAGTGTTCCATGTCACCGTGATAGTGTATGTTCCTGAACCCGCCGTAATTGTACCACCTGGCGAGACTGACCAGGTATATCCGGTCATCCCGGTTTCCGATGTATAGGTGACACCTGTTGTTCCCGCACAAACGGAACCTAATCCGGTAATTGTCGGAACAGGAAGAGCATTAACAATAACATTTTTAACTGTTGGCGATGCGGCAGTACAACCGTTTCCATTGGTATAATTTACGCTTACTGTTTGTGATCCGGTCGTATTCCATGTTACCGTGACCGTATTGCTGGTAGCTGTTCCACCGGCAGTAACCGTTCCACCGGCAGAGACTGTCCATGAATAATTTGTCATTCCTGCATCGGAGGTATAAATATTTCCTGTACTTCCGGCACAGACGGAAGCAGAACCTGATAATGTTGGGACAGGCAGTGCATTGACTGTAACATTTTTCACTGTCGGTGAGACAGCCGCGCAACCGCTGCCATTGGTATAATTTACACTCACTGTTTGAGCTCCGGCTGTATTCCAGGTGACAGTGATGGTTTTAGTTCCGAGTCCTGCTGTGATCGTTCCGCCGGATGAAAGGGACCAGGAATAGCCGCTCATTCCTGTTTCGGTCGTATAGGTATTTCCCGAAGTACCGACACAAACAGAAGCTGAACCTGTGATGGTTGGAACAGGAAGGACATTGACTGTAACATTTTTAACAGTCGGTGATGATGCTGTGCATCCATTGCTATTGTTATAGTTTACAGTGACCGTTTGAGATCCTGCAGTGTTCCATGTCACTGTGACGGTATATGTTCCTGAACCTGCCGTGATTGTACCGCCTGACGAGACCGACCAGGTATATCCGGTCATCCCGGTTTCCGTTGTATATGTAACGCCTGTTGTTCCTGCACAAACAGAACCTGACCCGGTAATTGTCGGAACAGGAAGAGCGTTAACGGTAACATTTTTGACTGTTGGTGATGCGGCAGTACAACCGTTTCCATTGGTATAATTTACGCTTACTGTTTGTGATCCGGTTATATTCCATGTTACCGTAACCGTATTACTGGTAGCAGTTCCACCGGCAGTAACCGTTCCACCGGCAGAGACTGTCCATAAATAATTTGTCATTCCTGCATCGGAGGTATAAATATTTCCTGTACTTCCGGCACAGACCGAGGCAAAGCCTGATAATGTGGGTACAGGCAGGGCATTGACTGTAACATTTTTCACTGTCGGAGAGGAAGCCGTGCAACCGTTGCCATTGGTATAATTTACACTCACTGTTTGTGCTCCGGTTGCATTCCAGGTAATGTTAATGGTTTTGGTTCCTGCTCCTGCTGTGATCGTTCCACCGGATGAAACTGTCCATGTATAACCTGTCATTCCTGCATCAGTTGTATAAACATTCCCGGTTGAGTTCACACAGGCTGAAGCCGCCCCTGTAATAGTAGGAACCGGCAGTACATAAATTGTTACGGTAAGGCTTGAGCTGGTTCCATTCATGCATGAATTTGTTCCGTAAACCGTGACATTCCCGGAGGAGGCACTGGTGCTATAGCTTACCGTAATTGTATTTGTATTAGCCCCTGAAGTTATTGTTCCCCCGGTTGGTATTGTCCAGTTGTATCCTGTTGCCCCGGCTATTGATGGTACGGTATAGACTGCTCCTGTGGAACCCTGGCATAACGCGGTCGGACCAGTTATTGTTCCGGCTGCCGCCACAGCTCCTCCTGTTGTAAAAGTCATATCGTTGCCGTTTGTTGTCCCGGCACTGTTGACGCCAACACACATGTAATGATAAAGTGTATTGCAAGTCAGACCTGTTATATTCGCACTGACCGATACAATCAAATTTCCCGTAACAGGACTTGGTATTGCTGCAACTATTGTCCCATAAGCAATTGTCAGCCCGAATTGGAAGGTAACTGCAGTTGTAGAACCATTTGGAATGACTGTTCCGTTCAATGTTGCGGTAGTATTGGTGATGGATGTAGCAGCCGTGGTAACGACTGCAGGAGGACTTGGCAGTGTAGTGAACGTCATGTCATTCCCGTTTGAAGTTCCCGCACTATTTGTTCCATTTACCCTGAAATGGTAAGTGTTTCCGGGCAGCAATCCTGCAATGACCACCTGAACGGGCGTTGTCGTCGATCCATTTATGGGTGAAGGTATTCCTGCTATGTTTGTACCATAAGCAGTTGTAAGGCCGTAGTCGAAAGTGACGGTTGAAGACAAATTTTGCGGATTGATGGTTCCGTTCAGCGTTGCTGCATTGGAGGAGACTAAAGTTGCCGAGGTAGTGATTGCAGCTGGCGGGCAGGACGTTGTAAAGGTAAGGTCATTACCGTTGACCGTGACACCTCCCGAAATTCCATTTGCCCTGTAATGGTATAGGGTATTGGGCATAAGTCCGGCTGCAGAACCAAGGATCGCTGCGGGTGTACTGCCCGTAATGGAAGCAGGGACACCGGGAATATTTGTTCCGTAAGCTATCGTAAGTCCATAGTCAAAACTGGAGTTTACGGTCGCATTGTTTGCATTAATGGTTCCGCTGAGGATTGCACCATTGCATGTAATGCCTGAGGCGGAAGTAGTGGTAACAACCGGAATCGCAGAAAACTGGTATGCCCCGATATCCTGCGGGTTTGTTCGTGAAACACCGGAATAATCTGTAGTTACCGTGGAAATATAAACACCTGCTTTACTTAACCCGGCTGCAGTCGTATGCAGGTCACTCGTTGAGACAAAAGCCGGATCAACATTCACGGAATTGGCATCCTGACCTGTTGCCGTCTGCCATGCAGCTAAAGTTGCCTGTTTTGCCGAATTGATATACCCGATGTTTGCACCGATCCCGTCAACCCAATAATCATTGTAATTGATCGTCGAAAAAGCAGTATTTGCTGAAGCAGAGTAAATAGCATATGTAAAATCGGCAGGCGATCCGGATACAGGCTGCATTGAATTCTTAAGGATATTATCACGGATATCGAGTAAAGTGATACCCGGATTTAGGGAAATGCATGCACTATAAGCTCCCGGATAAACGGTTGATAATAATGAACCTGTCATATATATTGAATTCGACCAGATCTGGCAATTACCTCCGGCTGCAACATATATCCCGTAAGGATTATCGGTTTGTGCTGAAGGATAGCCATCCCCTTTTATGAGGTAGATCAGGTTATTTGATATTTCGGTCGGTGTGGAAGCATCGGAGCCATAATAGATCCCATAGTTTCCCCATCCACCCGTACTTGTATAAAACCAGTCATGAATTTTATTTTTCCTGATTTTTGTGTTGGTTGAACCTGTCCCGATATATATACCTGACTGGTAATAGTTGGTATTGCCTGAAGGTGCTCCCATAATTTCGTTCCCGCTGATCAGTGTATTATTGGCATATTGAATCTGAATTCCACCATATGTAATGGATGTTGCATCGACTGTGGAACCAATAATATTATTTGTAATTTGTCCGTTGTTTGCAACTGCGGTTGATGCTCCTGAAAAGAATATCCCACTCCTGGCACTGAGTATAGTATTATTGGTTATGATCGTATTATCATATCCTCCTCCCGTGGAATTGAAATATATCCCAACGGTGTTGTTTGTGAGTTGACTGGATGATGAAATAATGCAATTCTGGATCGTATTGTTTTTTGCCGGTATCGTACTACCTGAGTTGGAAAATCCTATGGCATATGTGTTTGCTGATGAATTGGTGTTAACCCAGGTCAGGCTTTTATCCGTACCTCCGCTGTTTGAACCGTCAATAATAATATAATTTGCACCATTTATCTGGAGAATACTGCTTGTTGAAGAGCCTGTAATTACCGGTGTTTTCCCGGAAGCCGGGCGGATTGTAACAGTATTTACGGAACTTGAACCCAAAAGCGGGTTTATTGTCATCGGGAATGTTTCCGAAGGATATGTATTATCAGTCAGAAGGAATATTACCGCGCATGTTATTTCTTTTGCATTAAGATCAGTAATAGCGGCAGTGAGGGTTGTGTATATCTGTCCTGCACCGACATTATATGTACCACAAAGGCCTCCAATGATCGTATATGAGCTTGGGGTTGTCGGAGGTGTCGATGCTGCTGGTGGATTTATGGTGAATCCGGATGCACCTGCTAACGGATATGAACCGGAGAATGGAGTCGGAGTTGCATTATCCTGTGCGACAATGTAATAAGACACAATATCACCCGGATTTACACCACTGCCAAATGTAAAGTTATAAAGGTTGCCTCCGGCATAAACTCCGGTTGAACTATTCCAGGAACCGGAGTTTATTTTCCAGTACAATACAGGTATCCCGATCCCTAATGTCGGAACTCCGCTAATATCATAAATTGTTGAAGTTAAGGTTCTGTTCGTAAGTGATGATGTATTACCGAGGGGAGTATAAATGATTACGGGTGGAAGAACATCCAGCGGGATCCCGGCAAATTCATCCGCCCCGATATCCGGAGCCACTGCAGGATAACTGACACTATTGGGATATCCCGGATTCGGATATCTTGCATCCCCGTCATAATCAGTAGAAATATTCACCGGCGAAGAAACGGTAATTCCGCCGCTCTCGCAAGAGGTCGCTATAGCAGAATTCAGGTGTAAATTATACGGTGTAACTGCCACATTGAGAAAGGGGGGATTTTCAGTTATTGATTGTAAATCTCTTGTTGCTGTTAATGATTTGTAAGCAGTCAGAGTCTGAATCGCATTCGTCCCGTCATAAAACAGGAGGTTTGATGCACCCGGTGTTCCGGCATAAAAATCGTTACTATTTGAACTTGCTGAATACGTAGTCAGGGTCGTGGAACTACGGCGGTATGCTATAGTATATCCTCCTGCACCGGTGGGTGTTGAGACATTATCTATAATATTGCTCCTGAGATCAAGGACAGGTGTTGTTGAGGAATAAATACCGGAAGATCCGAATGTCGTTCCCGAACTTGCTGCATTCAGGTATATGGAATTGTAATAAATCCCAACGTTTGTGCCTCCTGCAACATAAATTCCGGCAACAGCATTAAGACCTGTTGCTATTGTCGCCCTGAGATCGGAAAAGAAGTTGTTATATAGATATACATTTGTTCCGGAGATCACGTCAATTCCATAGGTCAATGTCCCGGCAGCTGTACCTGAAA
The DNA here is from genome assembly GCA_903929315.1 of uncultured Bacteroidales bacterium. Classification (GTDB taxonomy): domain Bacteria; phylum Bacteroidota; class Bacteroidia; order Bacteroidales; family FEN-979; genus CAIYUC01. The sequence goes on along the minus strand of CAIYUC010000219.1, from coordinate 7,055 downwards.
TACCATAAAAGTTGTTCTTGTATGCATTGATAGTTACCCCTCCTCCGATATACAGTCCGTAATTGGCACCTGAATTGGAATTTGTTATTCCATTAGCATTATTGGAATAAATGTTTGTAGCTACAGAAGTTGCCGTTCCGATATCAAAGGCATAAATTGCACCTGCTGCTGTTCCGCCATTTCCATTGGTTATGCTGTTAACAGAGTTCAGGCTGATGATGTTGGTGTTCCCGAAGGAAACATATAATCCGAACATGTTTGCGGATCCTCCTGTAATTCCCGTTACAGTGTTAGTACTGTATGTTTTATTCTGTGTTGTCACGCCAGTCCCCCCATAGAAACCATAAAAAGTGGTTGCTCCTGTAAGTATAATGCCGGATAGTGAATTCCCCGTCACTGTTTCTGATCCTGCTGATGTTGGTGAACCGGCATTGTAATAACCATAAAATGTCCCTCCTGCTGATGTTTTGCTGATATTGGCTGCGGAATTGTTATTTACGGTAATAGTCGGCGTTGATACGGAATTAGAAATGAAATAAACGGACCCTGTTGTAGCCAGGGTTGTGGAGTTGAGAAACTGGTTGTTATTAATGGTAGAAACGGCAGGACTTCCTCCCATATAAACAGCATACAATGTTCCTGAAGCTCCGGTCGTAATTGTCGAATTCTGAATAGTGTTATTACTTATATTTACAGTGCCTGTACCAGCGATCAGTGAGGAAATATGATAAATATTCCTTATATTATTCCCTTGTGACAAGGTGATTGTATTATTTGTGATACCTGCACTTGCATTTGTTGAAGTTCCATATTGGATGCCATAGATGATATAAGCTGATGCAATTCCTCCACCAGCTGTATTGTTGATTGTGTTATAGGAAATATTGCAATTGTTCTGGTACGTGACATTAACCCCATAAGAGTTGCCTGTTGCAACACCCCCGAAATCCTGTATCGTGTTGCCCGTAGTTGTGGAAATTCCTCCGATGTCATTATTCTGGTCATAATAGGTATAGGGAGAAACATCTGCAAATCCTGTTATTGAAATACCTGTATTTACATTCTGGATCGTATTGGAATAAAATTTATTGTTTGAATTTGCACCGGTAATATTTGTTACCGTCAATGCTGTTGTGGATGCAGGAGTGTGGTTGGCGACATAGATCCCGGTGGAATTTGCATAGATCCTTTGTAATGTTATAACGCAATTTGAAATAGTCACATTCTGGCAACCATCGGTTCCGGAGTTCTTCAATAATGCATAGCCCCATTCCATCTGTGTCGTAGATGTAATGTTCGTCGCCGGGTCTAAAAGGTCGATGGCATTAAAAGTAATATAATCACATCCCTTGAATATTATTATTCCATCCACGGTGGTACTGACTCCAGGAGCGGCTGTGATCAAGGGGTTAGTCCCGGTACCGGATTTCTGGAAAAGGATTGGATTCGCTGATGTTCCGGTGGCCGTAATGATAAGATTGGATGCTGTCTCTGTATAACCTGCTGCGACATTAAAAGTAACACCTCCTGCACCAACACCTTGTGCATTTAATGCTATAATGGCCGCTGAAATAGTGGGATAATCAACGGGAATGGTTTTTATCCCCGTTAGTTGCCCAAAGGACGAATAGGTCAGAAGCAGGGCAAACATTAAAACGTAAATTTTTTTCATTGAGTGAGGCTTAAAATTTCAAGTAAAGATAAGAAGGAAATTATTGATGTCCAAATTACAAAATTCCTGAACATCTTTGGAAGGAATAGGGAAAATAATAAAAATCTTTATCATTCCGCCTCAAGCAGAGCAAATCCGTCTTCCAAAAGCTTTTTAACGGCTTCACTTTCAGATTTCTTATCCTCGAGGAAATTCATTGTTTCCCGGTACAACAATCCTTCTTTTTTGTGGGTCGATAATTCCATTATTTCGAGCGCACAAAGCCAATCTTCAGGGAAATTATTTTTCAGCTCTACCCATATCGGCGATAACAGGGATAAAGAAGCTTTGTTCTCACGAATATCCCTTACTGCATTATAAAGTGAAGACAGTTGTTTTGCTTTTTCAGTATGTGCAATTTTATGGGTCTTTTCAGAAGGAACCGGATAGGATAACCCGAAGGCCGCGGGGTCTGCAGGTCCGGAAAAACAGGAAATGATACTACTTCCGACAGCCATATCATAAGGACCCCAGGAAGGTTCATATAAGATTTTTCCTTCATAACTTACAGTACAATCAGTAAAGGTAAAAACTACCCATTTCCCTTCATGCCTGATCTTGCTTCGACGAATACCGCTGACCTTTACACCCGACTTGAATTCGAAGCTGCTCATCTCCCCTTCCTTATATTCCCATCTGATCAAGTTGTATCTTGAAATTGTCTTCATTTTAGGGAATATCTTTATTGCAGAAACTCTTCTTCTGACATTATTTATTATCAGGACCTTATCAATTTCTAATTTAGTATAATTTAAAACAATTGATAAGGTTCTGGTGATTAATTCCATTAAAGTCCATCTGCCATTATGAAGACCATAAGAAATTTTACTAATTTTACATTCAGTAAGAAAACAATATGAGAATTAGATATTTAATTTTTTTTATTTGTTTTTCTTTCTGTATTATACTTGAAGCTCATGAAAAGATATCATTCTCATTAAACGCTATTGGATTCATCGAAAACAAAGGACAGATCATTGACCAGAAAAACAAGCCAAATCCAGGCGTTTTATATCTGTTGAATACGCCGGGGTTTAATGTGCAATTAAGGAGGGGTGGGTTTTCGTATGATGTTTATAGAATATCGAATATCGATCAACGAATTTTGAAGTCAGAAATTTCTACGTCACGCGTCACGCGTGACGCGTTACGTGATACAATCGAGCATCCAGCATCGAGTATCGAGTATCATCGCATCGACATTGACCTTCTGAATGCCAACCCCAATCCGGTTATTGAAGCTTCAGATCCTTCTCCCGATTACTTCAATTATTTCACAGCATATGCCCCACCTGAAGGAATTAAGAATATCAGACAATATAAGACTATTACTTACAAGAACATCTATCCGGGAATTGATCTTGAATTCTTTACAAATAAAGAACATGGATACAAATACAATTTTGTAATCCATCCGGGAGGCAATATCCGTGATATACGGTTGACGATCGCCGGGCCTGAGTATATTTCTTTGATTCAGGATACCCTGAAATTTGGGACAAGGTTTGGTGATATTGAAGAATTGATACCGGAAAGCTATTACATAGTTAATGATTCGAGAGTTGATATCCGTGCACGATTTAAGAAAATAGATAATGAAGCTTATGGATTTTTAGTAGATAAAACAATTCCGGAAAATTCATTTCTGGTTATAGATCCCACAGCAATAAGGCTTTGGGGGACCTATTATGGTGGCTCTGGTTGGGAGGGTGGACAGGGATGCTCTGCAGATAAAGCCGGGAATGTTTTTCTTTCAGGAACAACTAATTCACCTAATAATATTGCAAGCTCCGGATCATACCAGGGTACTTTGGCCGGTAGCTATGATGGCTTCCTGGCAAAGTTCAATGCAGCCGGACAACGTCAATGGGGTACTTACTTTGGAGGAACACAAGTGGAGGACGGAATTTCATGCATTGTCGATAAAAGTGGAAATATTTATGTTACAGGTGATACAAAATCAACTTCCGGAATTGCCTCTCCCGGGGCACATCAGACAGTGTATGGCGGAGGTCCAGATGATTGTTATATTGAAAAGTTTAACCAGGCCGGTGACAGGCTCTGGGGAACGTATTATGGTGGAGCCGCTAATGATATTGGCGGATTTGTCTCAACCGATAAAAATGGGAATGTATTTTTAACCGGACAAACCAATTCAGATACAGGTATTGCTACCCCTGGGTCCTATCAACCTAATAGAAATGGGGGCTCAGATGCATTTCTTGCAAAATTTGACAGCAATGGTGTGCGGCAATGGGGCACTTATTATGGTGGCGAATCGACTGACTATGGTGAAGGCTGTTCGACTGATGTCTCAGGAAATGTTTATTTATCGGGTGGAACACAATCTCTTACCAATATTGCAAGTCCCGGAGCTTTTCAGACAACATACGGAGGAGTTTCAGATGCTTTTCTGGTAAAATTCACTCCCGGGGGTCAAAGGTTATGGGCAACCTATTATGGAGGTTCACTTGAAGATCAGGGTTATATATGTGCTTCCGACAGTGCGGGAAATGTATGTTTTGTTGGCAGAACGAAATCGCCTGACGGAATAGCAAGTCCCGGATGTCATCAACCTTCATACGGAGGAGGAAATTACGACGGTTATATTGTTAAATTCGATAGTTCGGGTCAGAGGCTATGGGGTACCTACTATGGTGGGACCGATGCTGACCAGGCCATGAGTTGTACATTCGGATGGAACGGTGATATATTCATGGGAGGTTGGACTCAATCAACCAATAATATTTCAACACCTGATGCTTATCAACCGGTTTTAGATGGTATTTCTGATGCATTCCTTGTCAAATTTAATGCTACCGGACAACGTCAATGGGGTACCTATTATGGAGGTTATTACGGGGAAGGGGGTTATGCTTGCCATTATGTCGTGGATGATACGCTCTATATGTCAGGAGTTACAAGTTCGCCAGATAGCATTGCGAGCCAGGGAGCATGGCAGGTTACTATAGGCGGTGGCCAGGATGATTTTTTGGTAAAGTTTCTGGAGTGCTGGAAGATCGATACTGCGGGACCCATCATGGGACCAACGACCGGATGTATGCCTTCCACCGGTGTGAATTATTCAATTCCCCCACTTGCCCATACTATGAATTATATCTGGACATTACCACCGGGATTTACTATAACGGCGGGAGCAGGAACTGAAAGTATTTTTGTGGATATCAACCCTTCAGCCAGTTCCGGTACGATCTCAGTAAAAGGGATAAATAAGTGCGGGGATTTCGGAGATCCCGGGTATCTTTATGTTCCGGTTCAGCCAAGGCCTGTTCCGGTGATTTCAGGCCCTAATAATACCTGTGCAGGCCCGGGAAAGGTCTATTCAACTGCTTTCGGAAAAACAAATTACCAATGGAGTACATCAGCCGGTGGGGTAATCACTTCAGGAGGAACAACTGCAGACAATACAGCGACCGTAACCTGGAATGTTGCCGGCCTCCAGCATGTTTATTTAAATTATACAGACAATGGATGTGATGCACTGAGCCCGACAGTTTTTGATGTCACAGTAACCCCAAGTCCTGTTGTGGATATTACAATTAATGCTTCTGCAAATAATGTATGCGCAGGAACCCAGGTCACATTTACTGCATTTCCCATAAATGGAGGCGGTTTGCCCAACTATCAATGGAAAGTCAATGGTATTAACGTCGGAACAAGTTCAACAACATATTCATACAATCCGGCATCCGGTGATCTGGTATCCTGCATCTTAACCTCATCCATTACCGGGTGCATCTTAAATAACCCGGACACATCCAATACGATCACCATGGTCGTGAATCCAATCCTTCCTGTAAGTGTTTCAATAAATGCATCAGAAAATCCGTTCTGCCAGGGAAACTCTGTGACATTTACAGCTGCCACCATGAATGGTGGCACTACACCCTTTTATCAATGGAAGGTAAACGGGATTAATGTTGCCCCAAACAACCCTGTTTACGCATATATTCCCAATAACGGAGATATTGTTTCATGTGTTTTGAATTCGAGCATTCCCTGTCCGACAGGCAATCCCGCCACATCGAATGCCATCACGATGGTTGAAAATACCAACGTTGTAGTTAGTGTTACGATTTCACCATCAGCAAACCCCATATGTAGTGGAACGTCCGTGACGTTCCAAGCAGTTCCCGTCAATGGAGGCACACTTCCGGTTTATCAATGGAAGGTTAACGGAATTATTGTGGGAGGCAATAATCCTGTTTATTCCTATGTTCCGGTCAACGGAGATGTCATCACATGCATACTGACGTCAAACGCAGTGTGTGCCAGTGGAAATCCTGCCAATTCCAACACTGTGACAATGACCGTCAATCCAAATCTTCCGGTAAGCGTTTCCATCAGTGCCTCTGCAAATCCCGTTTGTACGGGAACGTCCGTGACATTCCTTGCAAGTACAATCAACGGGGGAACGAATCCTTTCTATCAGTGGAAAGTTAATGGTATTAATATGGGGATCAGCACCAATTCATACAGTTATGTTCCACTGACGGGTGATCATATTGTATGTATGGTTACATCCGATGCAATCTGTCCTGCCGGGAACCCTGCAACCTCGAATCAGATCACAATGACCGTCAACCCGAATCTTCCCGTTAGTATAACTATTACCGCATCTGCAAACCCGGTTTGCTCCGGAATCGCGGTGACCTATACAGCGGCCACCATGTATGGTGGCCCTACGCCTTTTTACCAATGGAAGGTCAATGGTGTCAATGTCGGGACAAATTCATCCACCTACACATACAATCCGGTATCCGGTGATCAAATTGTATGCATCCTCACATCAAACATTATCTGCCCCATAGGAAACCCGGCAACATCCAATACAATCACCATGAATGTTGCAACTTCTCCTGTAGTCACATTCACCCGCTGCAACGATTCAATCACTACCACCAACGCACAACCATTTAAATTAAAAGGCGGAATTCCACTAGGCGGAACCTATTCTGGTGCAGGCGTGACTAACGGAATTTATTATCCTGCTATCGCTGGTGTTGGAATTCATCAAATAAATTACACTTATACCAATGCTGCACTCTGTTCTGCAAATGCTTTCGTAACAATCGTTACAGTCGGGACAGTCGTGACAAGTTGTGGACAGTTGCTCACGGATGTGAGAGATGGAAGAACCTATCAAACAGTCCAAATTGGATTCCAGTGCTGGCTTGCCGAAGACCTGAATTACGGAACAGAAATATCAGAAAACATGGATCAGAGAGACAACTGTATACCTGAGAAATATCACAATCCAGCATCCAGCATCCAGCATCCAGCATCTGTTTATCAATGGGACGAAATAATGCAATATGATGTC
>CAIYUC010000218.1 GCA_903929315.1 uncultured Bacteroidales bacterium | reverse complement strand
TACTTATTCTTTAAAAGTTTTCATCCAATTGGAAGGCGATTGCAAAGGTGTATATGTTACAAATAAAACCGTTAATGGGTTTGATATAATTGAATTACAAGGAGGTGTTTCAAATGTTCCTTTTACTTGGTCAGTGGTTGCTAATAGAAAAAATGAAATGAACATGGATGGTACTCTATTTTCAAAAAATCTTGGGGTAAGATTTCCTCCTGCTCCTTCACGAATGCTGGCACATCCGGCTATAATTAAAAATTAGAGGAACTTTATAGTTATTACGTTCAATCACTACTTGGGAAAAATTTCCCGATAATAATAAGGCCTATAAGTAAGAACTAACTTACAGGCTTGCAAGGATGGGATAAAGCCAAAAGAGTTAAATATTTGTTTTATAGCTTACAAAAACCGCAAACCTGGATACTTGTATTTTTAGGAATGAATTTTACATACAACCGGACCTTGAAAGTTGTAAGTATGAATTTATCCAAGCTTACAATCAACGTATCTTTCGAAGAATGGGAAAGAAATACCTTATGAAGGTACCCTTTACAACCCCAATGGACAGAGAGTGAAACATGATATTTAAAATTGGTTCTATCCTCTTCATGGAATCCTTCACAGAACAGCGTTCCTTTTGGAAATTTTCCAAACTCCTTTAATTTTAAAGTAGGCAAATCGGGATGAGAACACGATCACTAGGCGTTCCCATGCGGTCGTAAACCGATTTAAGGAAGCTAAAGAAAAGAACTTAAAGAATTTAACATATAAAAAGTGACACGCATGGAATATTTGAAAAGAGAATGGAGGTTTATCACATTAACTTTTTTCATCTTTATCATTTTCCTTATTTCATATTCCAACCATTTTATTAATGGTTTTCACTTTGATGATTCTCACACAATCGTTGATAATCCTTATATAAGGTCGATTAAAAATATTCCAAAATTTTATACTGATCCGTCAACATTCAGCACATTACCAAATCATCAAAGCTATAGGCCATTCGTAACAACTACTCTTACTTTGGACTATTGGTTTGGAAAAGGTTTAAATCCAAAATATTTTCATTTATCCATGTTTATTAACTATACAATTCTTATTGTCTTATTATTTTTTTTCTTTTTTAAAATAATGAATATCTCTTTTACCAACGAGATCAATAAAATTTTGGTTCTCTTTTCTATTAGTTGGTATGCATTAAATGTTTCAAATGCTGAAACTATCAATTACATAATATCAAGGTCTGATTCCTTATCAACATTAATGATGATAATTTCATTTGTAATATTTATCTATTATCCAAAGAAAAGAAAATATTTGCTTTATCTAATACCTGTTATTTTGGGGATGCTGACAAAAGAGACTGCTGCCGTTTTCCCAATTCTCTTGTTCTGTTACGTTTTTCTTTTTGAGGAAAAGCTTACATTCCATGACTTATTGAATAAAAAATCCTGGAGACAAATACAACGAGTTTTCAAGGTTATCCTTCCTTCTTTGCTTATTACAATATTTTTAATCATCATCATTCTCAAAATGGAACAAAACCACTACAGTTCTGGTGGAGGTTCAAGAATACCCTATTTATTCACTCAACCTTATATTATTTTACATTATTTTTTGAACTTTTTTTCCCCGGTTAATTTAAGTGCTGATAGTGATTGGAAACCATTCTCGTCAATTTCAGATGAACGAG
>CAIYUC010000217.1 GCA_903929315.1 uncultured Bacteroidales bacterium | reverse complement strand
AGTATGACTCAACGATAATTAATTTTGATTTAGACCTAGCCAAGAGTCTCAATCTTAATCAGGTTCGGGTTTTTGTTCCTTATGCAGTTTATACGGAGGATAAAGAAGCTCTTCCTGTAAAACTAAAACAGTTTGTAGGCGAGTGTTACAGGAGAGGTATTGGAGTTATGCCTGTGGTGGGAAGCGGACCCTGGCTGAAGGATACATCATTGCGAGCCCAGGGAAGAGCATGGACTAAATTCCTGGTTGACGCAATATCGGATGAACCGGGGCTCGTAATGTGGGATGTTATGAATGAACCTGACTGGCCACCTACTCCTAAAGAAATGGTTTTAAGGAAATTCGAAAACGCCAAATTTATGGCGAAAACTTTTCATGAACTTGATCCTCATACTCCAGTAACAATTGGAATGGCTTTTGTCGACGGCATGATTGAATTGGCAGATTATGTGGATGTATTACAGTTTCATGATTATATGCAGACCCGCGAGCAGATCAGGAATAATATCGTACGGGCTAAAGAATTTGCAGCAAAAGCGAATAAACCTTTAATTAATGGTGAGATCGGTTGTATTGCACGTGCCAATCCGTACGATATTACGTTGCAGGAACATATGAATGCTAAAGTCGGATGGTATATTTGGGAATTGATGATTGTCCGTAAGGGTTGGGGTCCTGTCCACGGTGTGTTTTATGAAGATGGCAGCGTGCGCGATCCATCGATTGCTGCGGCAATCATGGGATTTTTCCGTAAACGTTCCGCAGATATTCTTCCCGCTGTTCCGGATAAGGAAGGTTGGGTTACAAAAATAATAGATCAGAGTAATAAATGGCTTAACGATCCCGATAGAAACTGGAAGAATGGATTGGATATTGCTGAAACTGCTTCTCACCTGCTTGAATCAGCAGAGCTGACAGCGATGAGAATTCCTCCTACATGGGAAGTCAATATGCTGAGGCAGGGTGATACGAACATGGATACTTTGAAAAAACTGATTATTAAATTCAAAGATCTGCTTGAACCTTATAAAATATCGCAACCGCAGAACAATTGATAAGGTTGGTTGAACTTCGGGTTGTTTATTTAATGCATTGTGAACATGAGATTAATTGAAATGCTAATTATGTTAATTCATAATCGACTTTTCAATAATTACTATTCCTGTTCTATGGCCTTCTCATATCATATTCTATCAAATCTTTCAAATCGTGTACCGGACGTTCTATATTGTATGGAATAGGTAATTTACTGAATTGTTGAAAATAAAGTAAACAAGCATCTTTCCATACCTGTGCATTCATACATTGACGACGGAGTTTACTTTGAATCTGGGTAAACCTTTCGGAATCTACGTAGCGTTCTGCTTGATCCCATACTTTCTGAAATTGCCGAACCTGCTGTAACCCTTCATCGTAATGGCGACACAATTCATTCCACAAGGTACGTCCACTTTTCATTTTATAATCCCACGGAAGATGGTGGAACCATAACAGGTAAATTTCAGGACAAGTTT
>CAIYUC010000216.1 GCA_903929315.1 uncultured Bacteroidales bacterium | reverse complement strand
TGTGGTAATCCGATTACTGACATCCGCGATAATAAAATATATCCGACAGTTCAAATAGGTAGCCAGTGCTGGATGGCCGCAAATTTAAATTACGGATATGCAAATGACGAATCCACGAATCAGCGGGACAACTGTATACCAGAAAAGTATTGTTATCAGAATAGTCCTGTAAACTGTGCAAATCAGGGTGGCCTTTACCAATGGGACGAAATAATGCAGTATGATGAGACGGTTTCTGATCAGGGATTATGCCCGCCTGCATGGCATTTACCTTCAGAATCAGACTGGAATATTTTATTTTCCTATTATACCAATAATGCATTTGCTGCCTGGCCATTACTTTATACAGGGTTCTCCGGTTTCAACGGATTGCTTTCAGGTAATGTACACATGAACAAGGCCGGCAACTGGATGGGGTTTGCAACGTTCTTCTGGTCGTCGACGTCGCATGGCAATCTGAAAGCATGGGCACATGGGATGAATGGGATTGATCCGAGTGTTTCCGTCTATTCATCATTGAGATCGAATGCATTCAGCGTGCGATGTCTTAAAGACTAAATTGAATATTGAATATTGATCAACGAACGGCGAAGTGAGAATAATTATGAATTATTTGGATCAATAATTAAGATCAAATTCTAACTTCAGATAATAAATCAAAGTTCGTTGATCAGTGTTCGATATTCTTTTTACCATTTTACAATATTACCATTTCACATTTGATCATTAGATTCCCTCTCCGTGTGGGGAGGGTCAGGGAGGGGGCTGCATTGTTCTATTTCAGAACACTGAAATCGAAAGGAATTGTCTGCTTCAGGTTGAAATCATACAGCGTTTGTTTCCGAAGTTCAAAGTAGGTGCGCCAGTATGTTTGTAATGCCTGGTAATAGGAAATCTCGGCATCATCCGTATTGATCTGGGCATTGTTAAGGTCAAGGATGCTGTTGATCTTTCCGATGAGGTATCTTCCTTTGGTCACGTCATAGGTTTTTTTAGCGACCGTATCGGATTTTGCAGCGATCATCAATTGCTTTTTCTGCATGTTGAACTGAACCACCTTCAGATAAACATTCCTCTGGAAGTCAATGATATCCTGTTCTACGGAATTTTTAACAATTTCCTCCTGGGATTGGGCCATTTTAATTTTCCCCCTGGCGACTCCCCAATCGAGAATGGGTATGGTCAGACCCAATGCGACTTGTTGCTGATTCAATGGGTTTTTATAGGCCTTATCCAGGGTTGCAGCGCTTTGGGTAAGACCAAATACTGCAGATAATTCCGCATCAAATCTTCCTTCCATCTTAGCCTGGTTAACATCCCTTGCAGCCTCCAGCAGCCTTTTCTTAAAATCGAGGGCAGAGGAAGAATTAGTGTTTGCCTGCTCCACTGCGATTTTCGGATCAACACTGAAGTAATCAATATTGGCGGGGGGGATCAATATAAGCGGGATGGTATCTTTTATCCTGAGAAACGATTTCAGACCAAAGGATGCATTATCCAAAGCCAGATTTGCATTTTCAACAGCCGCCTCGGCTTTTAAGACATTAAGTTCAAGAAGCAACAGGTCGTTTTCAGCGATCTTGCCAAGCTGATACCTTCCTTTTGCAATCTTGTAAAGAGTATCATAGTTAGACATGTTCGTTTCCGCGATTTTTTTTTCAATTTGTGCCTGCAAGAGACTGAAAAAATAATTTGTTGCTGTTATTGAGATCTGTTCGCAGTCTTCGAGATATTTTCTTTTGGCCTGATCATATTTCAATGGCTCAATTTTCCGTTCCCATTTAAACGGGTTGAATACAAAAAAAGGTTGTGTATATCCTATATTGATTGGTGTACTTAGATAGGATGTGGTGGTGCTGTCAGAGGTGTTATCCACCCGCTGAAGTCCCGAGTTCAGGGAAATAGTGCCTCCTGTTAATCCGATTTTCTGTGTAAGGGCTAAATTTGCAATGTAACTGGTATACTGCTGGGGAAGAAAGCTTTCTATTCCATTCGGATTGGTGTATTTTTGAATGGATCTGTTTATGTTTGGAATGGTTCCCGTCATCCCCAATTGTGGAAGATAAGTGCCTCTGAACGTTCTGTATTCCCAGAAACTTGCTTTAAATGCTTGTTTGGCATTTAAAGCATCGGGTGATTGTGAATGGGCAATTTCAATCGCCTCTTCGAGTGTCAGTTTCCGGACATTCTTCTGAGGATAAGCCGCATTAAGGCAAACCAGGCAGAAAAAAAAGAATGACAAAGGAACGGTTACAAAGCGGATCATATTCGCTATTTTACTTCATTATTCATATCTCAGGGAAGCAACGGGATCCTGACCTGATGCCCGTTTCGCCGGCATGTAACCGAAAATTATTCCTACAGAGGCGGAAACTCCAAAAGAAATAAAAATAGAAAGAGGCGAAACAATGGTTAAAATACCGGTAAGCTGTGTAATCAGTTTTGAAATAATGATCCCTAATATAATACCGATCAGACCGCCGGAAATGCTCAATAATGTTGCTTCTGATAGAAATTGAAGAGTGATATCTTTTTTCCTGGCTCCAATGGCCTGCCGGATACCAATTTCCTTTATCCTTTCCATGACGGAAGCGAGCATAATATTCATAATGCCTATACCGCCTACAATCAATGAAATGCTGGCAATAGCGCCCAGCACGATGTTAAAAATATCTTTTGTTCTCTGTTCCTGTTTTAAAAGTAATTCCGGCACTTTTATCTCGAAGTCTTCCGATCCTGAATGCCTTCGTTGTATCATGCGCCGAAGCAATTCAGTGGTGGGTTTTATCTGGTCGCTTTCCCTTACCTGGACAACAATTTTATCGATCTGGTTTCTGGATTGATCTGCAGAAATAGCGCCTGAACCTCTGTAATCACCATCATCGTCGGAGGATCCGGACCCATGTAAAGAGGTGCTTGTAATAAGAGAACGGTCCATATACCGGCTAAGCAAGGTCTGAATAGGAGCATAGATGGTATTATTATAGTCTGAAATTCCAAGATCATCTGCTGTTGATGTGTTCACATCCCTTTTCCATAAAACACCAATTACTTTCAGCCAGATATGTCCGCATTTTATATCCTTATTCAGCGCATTTTCCCTGGAAAAGAATTTCGATTTAATGGCTGGACCTATGATACAAACAGGTTTGCCTTCGCGGAGCTGTTCTTCATTGAACATTTCTCCCTGGGAGAGGGAGATATTAAATACCTGGAAGAAATCAGGAGTGACGCCGGTAAGTTTTGTTGAGGAGCGGTGCGCGTCTTTGACGATATCGGTAGTATAAATGACTTCCGGACTGACTTTTTCAACCGTTGGAATAAATTGTGCAATGCATTGAGCATCTTTAAGAGTCAGGCCGGGTGAATATTTCGCAGATTCTTTTGTAGTTTGCTGATCCTGGGTTTGGGAAGTGGATTCAGTCTTTTTGCTATTTTCCTTTGACTTTTCCGTTTTGGGAGTAATGATAATATTATTGACTCCCACCAGCTTCATCTGGTCGAGGATTTCTTTTTGGGCGCCTTTTCCAATGGCCATCATGGCGATGACAGCAGCGACGCCGAAAATGATACCGAGCGCTGTAAGGATGGAACGGAACTTATTGATGAAAACAGATTCCAAGGCAATATTCAGTATGTATTTGTATCTTTCGAACAAAACGGATCGATTATTTTTTGGTTAGTGAGGCAGGAAAGGATTGTGTTTTCAATGTCAGCGGTTTACTGTCTGTAGCTTTTACTGCTGTTTTTCCTGGTTTTTCTTTGTACTTTGCGAGGATCTCCTTCGGCAATGTTATAAGTTTCAGATGAGTCTCGTTTTCGGGCTGCATAAGTGAAACTTCGTCATTTTCTTTTAATCCTTCTTTAACAATCATTTCGTTTTCATTGCTTTGTCCAACGATGACCTGTTGTTTCAGGATGGAACCACCATCTTTTTTATAGACAAAACTGGTGCTGTCATTACTGAAAATGGTTTCAATCGGGACGGATAAGGCATTATCGATCTGAGCTGTTACGATGGTATTTTTGCTCGTCATGGCGGGTCGGAGGATGGAATCGAATTCATTGATGATGATCTTTACCTCGAAAACCTTGGCATTTGAATTTTGCTGTTGTTCCCCGATATTGGCCACTTCAGTAACCTTTCCCGTGAATTTTTTTTCAGGAAAAGCGTCAATTCCTATTTTGACAGGTTGTCCGACTTTGAATTTGCTGATATCGATCTCGTTCACATAGGTTCGGGAGATCATCGATGAAAGATCCGGTAATTCCGCAACAATATTTTCCCACACATTTAATGTGGCGCCAATCCCGAGTTTGTTACCGTCCCAGTTTCTTCTGTAAATCAGCATTCCTTTTTTGGGCGCGGTAATTGTAAACTGTTTCAGGACGTCCTGCAGATCTTTGAGTTTTCGTTGTGCTTGTGTAAAGGATGCTGTAACTTCCTGCATATTGGCAGTAGCTTTTTCATATCTGAGCTTGTAATTTTTCTGAGCCTGTTCATAGGTTCTTTGTGCTTTTTCCAAGTCAATTTGTACCTGCCTGATAGTGGCGGGGGGTTCATATTTGGACTGTTCAAGGGTAATTTGTTTTTCTTCCAGTCCATATTTAAGATTGATTAATTCATCCCGGGCGCTCCTGAGGTCAAGAGAGGTATCTAAAGTTGTTTTTGTCAGCTGGGTTTGGAATTTTTCAAGATTGGTTTCTTCATCTTTGATTTTAGTTGAGATTTCAGTTTTGTCGAGAGAAGCTACATATTGCCCGGAGTCTACGACGGTTCCGTCAGGAATAATATCCTGGATTTTCACCTGCCAGATTTGAACTTGTCGTAATGCCGGAGGGCCGTATATCTTATCGGAACTTTTTGCAATCAGTTCACCGGTTGTGGTCACTTCAATCGGGAAGGTCCCTTTTTTAACTCTTACGGTTATTTGCTGGATTTTGTCTCCTTTTGAGAAAATAAAATAAGCAATAATTGCAAGAATAATGATCCCTGTAATGATTAAAATGTACTTTTTTTGATTCATTGAAGTTGGGAAATTAATGGTTCGCAGTTATACATCGATATTGGCGTATTTGGCGTTTCGTTCAATAAATTCCCTCCGTGGTGGAACATCATCCCCCATAAGCATAGAAAAAATGCGGTCGGCTTCCGTTCCATTCTCTATTGTTACCTTGCGGAGTGTGCGGAGTTCAGGATTCATCGTTGTGTTCCAGAGTTGTTCTGCATTCATTTCACCCAACCCTTTATAGCGTTGAATATGGACACCGGATTCCTTTCCATTGGCGCTGAATTCCTCGACAATTTGCAGCCGTTCCTCTTCTGTCCAGCAATATCTTTGAGTATTTCCCTTTTTTATTAAATACAGTGGGGGGGTGGCGATATAGACGTGACCGTTTTCGATAAGCTCTTTCATACAACGGAAAAAGAAAGTAAGGATTAACGTGGAGATATGACTACCGTCCACATCTGCATCCGTCATAATAATAATTTTAAAATAACGCAGTTTATCCAGATTTAGTGCTTTACTATCTTCTTCTGTACCGATTGTTACCCCTAAAGCTGTATAAATATTTTTTATTTCTTCGCTGTCAAAAATCTTGTATTGCATTGCTTTTTCTACATTCAGGATCTTTCCACGCAGAGGAAGGATTGCTTGTGTATGCCTGTCCCTGCCTTGTTTAGCAGTGCCACCGGCAGAATCTCCTTCAACAAGATAGATTTCGCATAGTGTCGGATCTTTTTCCGAACAGTCAGCCAGTTTACCCGGTAATCCGGATCCACCAAGCACTCCTTTTCGCTGAACGAGTTCCCTTGCTTTTCTTGCTGCATGGCGTGCTGTTGCTGCAAGTATTACTTTATTAACGATGGTTTTTGCTTCCTTCGGATGTTCTTCAAGGTAATAGGAGAGCAATTCGCTTACAAGCTGGTCGACCACTCCCATGACTTCGTTATTGCCAAGCTTGGTCTTGGTTTGGCCTTCAAATTGGGGTTCCTGGACTTTTACGGAAATGATGGCTGTGAGGCCCTCGCGAAAATCATCTCCGTTAATATCAAATTTTAATTTTGCCAGCATCCCTGTTTTATCGGCATAACTTTTCAATGTTCTTGTCAAAGCCCTCCTGAAACCTGCCAGGTGAGTTCCTCCTTCATGGGTATTGATATTATTAACGTAGGAGTGGGTGTTTTCAGAGAAGGAAGTGTTGTATTGCATTGCAATTTCAATAGGAATATTGTTTTTCTCACCTTCGATGGCAATGGGTTCGGCCATCAGCTTTTCACGGTTTGCATCGAGGTAGTCAATGAAATCCCGCAAGCCATTTTGTGAAAAGAAGGTATCCGAAACAAAATTACCGGCTTCATCTTTTTCCCGTTCATCGATTATGGTCAGGGTTATTCCTTTGTTCAGGAAAGCAAGCTCCCGAAGGCGGGAAGATAATATCTCATAATCGTATTTTTCCGTGATGAAGATTGTGTTATCCGGTTTAAAGGTCACAATGGTCCCGTTCTTATCGGTTTCACCAACGATCCTGATATCAAACAATGGTTTACCAAAAGCATATTCCTGTTCAAAAATATTTCCTCCACGATAAACGGTAACTTTCAGATGAGACGAAAGTGCATTCACTACAGAAACGCCAACGCCATGCAATCCCCCGGAGACTTTATAGGTATCTTTATCAAATTTACCACCGGCATGCAGAACGGTCATTACAACCTCAAGCGCTGATCTTTGTTCTTTCTCATGAAAATCGGTGGGTATTCCGCGACCATTATCAATTACTGTTATGGAATTATCCGGATGAATAAGTAAATCGATCTTATTGCAATAACCGGCGAGCGCCTCATCGATTGAATTATCGACAACTTCGTATGCTAAATGGTGTAATCCTCTGATATTCACATCGCCAATGTACATTGCTGGTCTTTTTCTTACAGCTTCTAATCCCTCTAAAACCTGGATATTATCCGCGGTGTAATTCTGACTTGCTAATTCTTTTTCTATATCATTCATAAACAATTAATTATAAATTATTCAGTTTATACAAATTTACAAAAAAAAATAATTCAACTATCAATAAAATATCAGGAAAATCAAGTATTTTATTAACAATCACCGGTGAAAAACCCAAATTAATAAATTTTAGCGCAAAAATTATGAAAAAGTAAGGGAGATTTGATAATTCTTGGTCGGGAGTTCATGACCCCAACTGCCGGGAAACTTCACCCGTAACAGGATCAATAAATAAGCAAATCATGAAAAAAAACAACAGTTCTATAAGCGGGATTCTGTTTTCTTCTATCATTTATCTGAGCCGGAAGTCACCTTCCGGCTTTATCGACCTACCCCTCCCGGTTTTCCGTTTACGGAAATCATGCGAGCAGCATAATATCACTTATTTCTTTCGAAAATCGTGAGAACCGGGATATACATGGTCTTTCAACCCGTAAGGTTTACCCCTCCGGATAGTCGCCTGTCCGGATCGTGAGCTTTTACCTCGCGTTTTCACCCTTTCCCCGGAATTCGATTTCACAATCTAAACCGGGGTGGTTATTTTCTGTGGCACTTTCTGTCCCCCGGTTATTTATATCCCGGAGGCCTTCCTGTTAGGAAGTACGGCGCTCTGTGTTGTCCCGACTTTCCTCCACACCAGAGGCGTGGCGATAGAACGAACTGTTGTTCCTGCAAAGGTAAATAAAAAAAATACCACATCAACCACTTAGTTGATTCATTAATCCAGCCAATTTTCGGGTTAATTCTTTACGGGAGTAAGCTTCAATATCCTGATTTCCCAAAGTCAGGTTTCCGGTTTTAAACTTATTGTAAAGACTGAGGATATGTTCTTTCATCTTCTCGCTATCCCTGAACCCTGAAATCAGACCCGCATTCGTTTGATTTAATATTTTTGCTGCGTCTCCGTCAACAGGACCGAGGCACAATACCGGACGACGGGCAGCAAGGTATTCAAAAAATTTACCTGTAAGGATCATCCCCGAATTAGGAGTATCATTGATAACCAGTAATAAAACCTGCGATTGTTGCTGGATCTTCACCACCTTCTTATGAGGGGTATAACCAATATTTTCAACATACCCGCTCAATCCGAATTGTTCTACTGAATCGCGGACTTTGAAATCAACTTTCCCAACCAGTTTTATAACGAGGTCATTCCCGAAATCTTTATTTTCTTTTAAAATAGATTGAATGGCTTCCCAGAATGCAATGGGATTTCGGGTGCTGACCATTGTACCAATGTAAGAGATCGAAAATTTCCGGTCCAATTCCACTAGGTTAGCCGGGTTCACATCTTCCCGATCAAACCCATTTGTAATGATATCGTAATGTCTATTGTGTATTTTATTAAAGTCATCGGCCATAGAAGGGCTAATGCTGATCACTGCAGAAGCATTTGAGAGCACCATCCTTTCCATGTTATGATGTCGTGAATCGGCCCATGAAGTAAGCTTTAGATCTTTGTAAAAATCGATATTGGTCCAGGGATCCCTGAAATCAGCTACCCATGGTAATTTTAAGGATTCATTTAATTTCATGGCGATAATGTGCATACTATGGGGCGGACCGGTTGATATGATTATGTCAACGGGATTTCCGGTCAGATATTTCAGGAGGAACTTCACCGACGGCTTGATCCAGAGCAAACGGGCATCAGGGATAAAGAAATTTCCGCGAATCCAGACAGAAATATTTTCCAGGAAGGGATTTCGTTTTTTTTCTGAAAGAAAACCGGCATTTATCTTTTCTTTTTTGGTACGGCCAATGAACTTTTTATATGCAGTATAGGGTTCCCTGATGGGTGTTTTAATAACAGTGAGATTTTCCGGTATATCCGAATAGAGTGATTCGTCGATCTCAGGGAATTCAGGGTTTTCGGGTGTATAGACAATTGGCTCCCATCCAAACTCACGCAGGTATTTTACAAATTTGAGCCATCGTTGTACACCGGCGCCACCACTTGGAGGCCAGTAATAGGTGATGATCAATGCTTTTTTCATGCCTTGGCATTCAACGCTTTCCGGATCTCAAAAAATCCAAGCAGGACGATTGAAGCGATAAGGACAAGGGAGCTGATAAGCGAAATTTTCTCGCCAATAAAATAAACATTTGGCTCAAATTTAAAAATGACCTTATGTTCTCCTGCCGGAAGCACCATAGCCCTGAGTACATAATTCACCCTGAAATGACCGGCCAGCTTACCGTCAACATATGCGTTCCAACCTTTGGGATAATAGATCTCTGAGAACACTGCCAACCCGTTTTGCTTTGTCCGGTAAGTATAGACCAGGTCATTGGGTTCATAGGAATCCAGCTTAATTGTATCCCCGGAAGATCTTCCGGGTACATATCCTTTCAGGCCTTCGGAAAACCTTTTATCAACAATCGCTTCGTCACGCGGGTTGAAATGCGTTATCATACTGAGCTCTGCGTCAGGATTGTCTACAAGCTTGTAACTGTTCACAAACCATGCATTTGACAGTGCATTAGGATTGGGAACTGCAACCGGGGTTTTATCCTGCCCGGGAACAATGAGGTATTTTGTATTCAACATATTCAGAACAGGTGTATTATTGGTACTCTGGCTTTTCGATAGTTTCCTTACATCAGGGTCGATGCCGTAGGTGATCAATTCCTGGTATCTCCGGAGTTTTGCACCATGATATCCTCCCAGCGATTTATGGAAATAAGAGGTGTTGAAATCCCCGGTGAGATCTCCGACGGTAAGGTTCAAGACCCGGTAATCCAGTGATTTATCCTGAAGTATCTGCTTGTCTGCCTGGGTCATTTCAAAAGGTTGTTCAACTTTGGATCTTGATGTGAAGCTGTCGTTGTTCACGAATCTTTTATCTACAGCAAATAAATCTATCAGGATCAGGCCAATAAGGATCGGATAGCCATAAGCTATTTTAAGTTTTTTATACAGGATTGCCCAGAGTAAACCCGCAGTTAATGTGATAAAAGCAAATGAACGGAAGGAATCGAGAATAAGCATGGACCTTCTGTCAGGAATAAGAGCATTCACCATAACTTCGGGTAAGCCATGTGATTTATCATTTATTCCGACAAAATCAAGGAACATTCCGGGAAATATTCCAAAAAACAGGCATAATCCTCCGGTGATATAGAAGGCAAGCAGGAGTGATTTGAATGTTTTTTTTCTGTCCCTCTCCGGATTAAATAATTCTTTCAGTGCCAATATTCCGAGAATTGGCATGGTAACTTCTGCAATCACAAGTATCATAGTCACTGACCTGAATTTATTATATCCCGGGATATAGTCCAGGAAAAAATCGGTCAGCGCCATAAAGTTATGTCCCCATGCAAGCATAACAGATAAAATTGTTCCCGCCAGCAACCACCATTTCACGGGACCTTTAAGGATGATTAACCCAAGTACGAAAAGAAAGACAATAATCGCCCCGACATATACCGGCCCGGAAGTAAATGGCTGGGACCCCCAATACATGGGCCATTGCTGTTCTTTCATGATTTCCCTGGCCTGGTAATTATTTTGTTCAAGGACCTTGGCCATTTCAGAATTCATTGAAAGCTTCTGGTATGTACCTCCATAAAAATTCGGGATAAGAAGCGTCATTGTCTCACCAATCCCATAGCTCCATTGTGTAGCATAATCTTTATCAAGTCCAGAAGTACGGTTTTCCTTCTCGGTCGTCAGCTCAGATTTTCCGCGAATGGTATATTTTCCATATTCATAGGTGGCCCAAAGGCTTGTAATGTTTGTCAGGAATGCAAAAGTGACTGCTACCAGAATAACTCCGATGGATTTAAGGTAGGGTGTAAATACCCGGGTCCTGATAGATCCGATCAGTTCGGATATTCCGAAAAGAACGGCGATGATAACCATATAATAGGTGATCTGTGGATGATTCGAATACAATTCGAGGGAAAGAAAGACGGCAGTTAAAATGCCCCCAAGAAGGTATTTCCGTCTGAACGTCAGAAATATGCCTGAAAGGACAAGAGCTATATACCCGATTGCATGCGCCTGGGAATTATGACCGGCTTCAATCACGATCAGGAAAAAGGAAGAGAGTCCGAATCCAATTGCTCCCGCAATAGAAAGCCAGGGATTAATTCCCATTACCAGCAAAAAGACGTAAAAACCCAGAAAATATAGAAAAACATAGTTCGCAGGGAGTGGCAGTCCCAGGGTGAATATTTTATCAAGATGTGCGATAAGATTTCCTGTATACTTTACCGAGATCTGGTAAGCAGGCATTCCCCCGAACATGGAATTGGTCCAGAGAGCTTCTTTTCCGGTACTGTTCCGGTAATCGATTAATTCTTTTGATACGCCCTGGAAATGGACTATATCGCTCTGGAGCAATTTTTTGCCTTGTAAGATCGGACTGAAATAGACCAGGGTAATGGCGAGAAAAAGAACGATTGCTGTAACGTGCGGCATAGCCGCTTTGAAGGAGATGTTTTTCATGGCATGGATTTATCAGATTTCAACAAATAAAAAAAGAAGATAAACGAAAGATTACCTTCTTTTTATTATTGGATAATAAGAATAATTTTTGTGATCAAGGCATGAAAAATTACTTTTCTCCTAATTTTTCATCAGAAACAGTCAGTTTTTTTCTTCCCTTTGCTCTTCTTGTGGCCAACACCTTGCGTCCATTTGCCGAAGCCATTCTTTCACGAAAACCGTGTTTATTCCTTCTTTTTGTATTCGATGGCTGAAACGTTCTCTTTGTCATTGTACTTCAATTTGGGAGGACAAAATTACGATTATTTTTAAAACCTGCAAACCAATTCAATTATTTATCCAAACATACAGGGTAGATCTGAAAGAAAGAAATTTTTAATTTCACAGATGTCATCTGTAAATGATTATTTCGTAAATTGCAATTAAATTCAGGTTATATGTACAAGCATTATTATAAGTCTGTATTTACATTCTTCCATTGTCCTGGCCGCGTTTTATTTATCCTCTTATTTCTATCATCCCTTAATACTTCTGTAATATATGCGCAGACACAAACGCTGGTAATATCTCCCGGTCCAGCCGATGGTATTGGAGCATTGATCCGGACAGATTTTCCCACTACTCCTCTGGGTATCACGTATGATTTTACCTCAAATGCATGGACAGTAGGAGGTGATTTTGTCATTTTGAGAAGTCTTATTTATTTTGATATTTCAGTTCTTCCAACAAATACAACGATAATAAGCGCTACGCTTTCTTTGTATTGCAATTTAACTTCCGGCTATTATCAACTGCAGTCAGGTGACAATCAGAGTGATCTTTTGGTAGTAACTCAAAACTGGGATAAAAATACGGTCACGTGGGATAACCAACCTTCAACAACTATGCAGAATGTGGTTCTTCTTCCAACCTCTACATCGAATACACAGGATTATCCGAACATAAATGTTACCGTACCGGTTCAAAACATGGTTACAAACCCTTCAACGAATTTCGGATGGATGATCAAATTGATAACCGAGCAGCTTTACCGGTCAATGGTTTTTGAATCTTTTGCCAATCAAACAGCTAGCAGAAGACCTATACTTACAATTGTATTTTGCCCTTCCATCCCTGCCGGCGGAAACATTACAGGACCCACATATGTTTGTCCGGGTGACAGCGGTAAGGTTTATACTGTACCACCCATACCAGGTGCAACCGGTTATTCATGGACTCTTCCTCCAGGTGCTCAGATAACAGCGGGAAATAACATGAATACTATTACTGTGCGGTATTCAATCAGTGCGACTTCAGGGAATATTACAGTTCATGGGACAAACCTGTGTGCTACCGGGCCACCCTCTCCATCGTTATATGTTACTGTTCGACAATTCACTATTCCCTCAATAACTGGTCCTGACTCGGCCTGCGTGGGACAAACAGGGCTTATTTATTCTACGGAACCCGGGAAAACCAATTATGTGTGGACGATAACTGCCGGAGGTATAATTACAGGTGGTTGGGGAACAGATTCAATTACTGTGACATGGAATACCCCCGGGTCACAAAAACTTACCGTAAATTATTTAGATGCCAATAGTTGTGTTAATCCAAATCCTGCTGAATACCATGTAAGGGTAAACCCGCATCTTATACAGACAATTTCCGGAAATGACAGTTTATGTATCGAATCGGGATATACCGATTATTGGACCGAATCAGGGATGTTCAATTACTTGTGGACTACTTCAGGAGGGGGAACCATTGCCAATGGACAAGGAACTGATCATATCCATGTATCATGGAATATCGCAGGTCAGCAATGGGTTTCTGTGACCTATGCTGATTCCTTAGGTTGCACGCCGGTCGATTCAACAATTTATAATATTATGGTTTATGATTTCCCGGATACAACCGGAAATATTTACGGACCAGCTATTGTTTGCACAGGGATGAATAATGTATCATACGCAGTAGCACCTGTCTCAAATGTAATTTCATACACCTGGACGCTTCCACCCGGTACAACAATAACTTCAGGTGCAGGAACCAATTCAATTGGAGTGGATTTTTCTCTTGTGGCAACTTCAGGCAACATTACGGCATATGCAACGAACCTTTGTGGTGATGGAGAGCCCTCTCCGTCCTACTTCATAACCGTGGATCTTTCTCCAACGGCAGATGCAGGTCCCGACCAATCCATTTTATATGCTACGTCAGCTAGATTATCTGGAACTGTCGACCAGGGATCAGGGACCTATGCATATGATTGGGAGCCGGCAGCATTGCTTATTGACAATACAATTAGTCAGCCCGAAACAGTCATTTTAACTACTGACACCACTTTTACTCTCACTATTACTGATTTAATCACAGGGTGTAAGGGATCTGACAGTGTTCGGGTGAAAGTCGCCCCTCCTGAAAACGTTGATGATTGTATTGTTATTCATAATGTAATAACGCCAAACGGCGACGGGATGAATGATGCCTGGATCATTGATTGTATCGAGGAGTACCCCGATAATAAGGTTGTAATATATAACCGCTGGGGAAACGAGGTCAATACATTTGAAAAATACAATAATACTTCTGAAGTTTGGAAAGGTACCAACCACAAGGGGAATCTTTTACCCGATGGGACATACTATTATATTCTTACCATCAAAAATGCAGGCACACATAGTGGTTGGGTCATACTCCGTGCCGGTTCAGAATAAAAGATATCAGATTTGATTTTTATTTTACCGGTATATTCTTAAGTGTCTCTACCAAAAAATCCCAGAATTTTTTTACGGTTTCAATATTGACCTTTTCATCGGGTGAATGCGGGTAGCGGATAGTAGGTCCAAAAGAGATCATATCCCAGCTAGGGTAAACACCACCGAGGAGTCCGCATTCAAGGCCTGCATGAATGGCTTTGATTTCAGGCACTTTACCATATTTCTTCTGATAAATATCCTGCATCGCCTTTAGAATAGGGGAGTCGGGATTTGGTTTCCAGCCTGGATACTTACCATCGAATGTTATTTGGGCGCCGGACAGCTCGAATACACTTCGCATCATATTTTCCAGATCTTCTTTGGCGGAATCGACAGAGCTGCGCAACAGGCATAGGACTTTGATCTCGCCGTTTTCTGATTTCACCATCGCAAGGTTGTTGGAAGTTTCAACCAGACCCGGCATTTCATTGCTCATACGCATGACCCCGTTTGGGCAACCATAAACCGCATTCAGAAGGTTACGCTGAGTTTTCTCATCCATTAGATTCTTCGGCAATCCGGTGGGAACAGCTTCCATTTTCAGATCCGGTTCAACTGCTGCAAGCTCTTTCTTTACGATCGATTCAAATTCTTTAAGATATCTTAAAAAATTATCTTTCCTGGCATTTGGTATTGTGACGATAGCAAAAGATTCCCTTGGGATAGCGTTCCGGAGACTACCCCCGTCAATAGCTGCCAGTCGTAAACCGAATGTTTGTGTGGAATGCCAAAGGAAGCGGTTGATGATCTTATTGGAATTGCCTCTGCCAAGATGGATATCCACTCCGCTGTGCCCGCCTTTCAACCCCTTTACAATTACATTAAATGCAGAAACATCAGAAGGAACAGCAACTTCCTGATAAGTAAATTTAACGTTACCATTTGTACCTCCTGCGCACCCGATGAATAATTCACCTTCATCCTCCGAATCCAGGTTCATCAGGATATTTCCATGAAGGAGTCCGGCTTTTAACCCAAACGCACCGGTCATGCCGGTTTCTTCATCAATAGTGAACAGCGCTTCGACAGGACCATGTTGGAGATCCTTCGCTTCGAGGATGGCAAGTGTGGCGGCAACACCCATGCCATTATCGGCTCCGAGAGTGGTTCCTTTGGCTTTCACCCATTCCCCATCAATATATGCATCGATCGGATCTTTTTCAAAATCATGCGTTTTATCGCTGTTCTTTTGCGGAACCATGTCGAGATGACCTTGCAGGATCACGCCTTTACGATTTTCCATCCCCGGTGTCGCAGGTTTCCAGATTATTACATTTCCTACCTCATCGACAATGGTCTCCAGTCCCAGGTTTTTCCCGAAACCTACAACGAATTCCCTTGCCTTTGCCTCTGACTTGGATGGGCGGGGGATCTGAGTTAAACTATAGAAGTTTTTCCATAATGATTTGGGTTCCAGGTTTAGAATATCCTTGCTCATTCTGTTTCTCCTTTTTACTTTGGTTATTTTTTATTAAATTCTGTTACATATAATCAGTGGACAAAGGTAAATTCTTTTTCTAAGATTACAGAACTCAGTCAAATCTTATTTTTAAAACAAATAACCACAATGACACAACGTTTTACACAAAGTACACAATGAATATTTTATTGTGACCCCTGTGCATACATCGCTCATTATATTACAACTTTTTCCACCCCCAAAATATTCTTTCCCTTGCTCGCGCGCACTTGTAGCGCGTGCGAAATCATCATTGTATCACTACTTTTTCCACCCCCAGTATTCGCTCCCCGCATAGCATCCTGACAAAATAAATTCCAGGTTTCCATCCGCCGGCATCAATATCAATCCGGTCACCATTTGGCCTCAAATGGGTTTTAAATACAAGCTTGCCAAACATATCACGAACCTCAGTATCTGCTCCATCCGGGTTTTCATGTAACTCTATCGAGAATTTTTCAATTGCAGGATTTGGATAGACAACAAATGGTTTGGAAGGCGTAAAGGTTTTAACAATGATCTCATTATTACCGACCCAGCAATCACTTACCCCCTGGCATCCTAGACTGTCAACCTTTAAAACCCAGGAATTTTGAATTCCAGTGTCTGGCGGAACAGGATAAACAGTTCCGCAAGTGGCAAAACCTTTATCATTTGTTGTAACAATATCATATAATTCGTTTCCACTATGAGACCATGATCTCCCTGAATGAAATATATCTTTGCTGATAAAGCAATGAAAGGAATTGTGTGATTCTTGTTTCAGTTTCTTCGGGTGGTTGCATTTTATCCGGATAAAGGGTTTGCATCTTTTCGCTGATCTCAAGCACCCGGAGTTTTCCGTCGATCATAAGCCAGATCGCAGAACCAATCTCATCGAGTTTTATAGGGATAACATTTGTCTTTTTAGGAGGCTTTAACATCCTTAGCGCAATTTTATTCTTAAACCTGGGAAGTAGAATATTTACTTTTCCGTCTTCACGCATTTCATGATCAAAGATACGCACCGGTGTGAGGTCAAGATAATTTGTTTTTTTCAGGATCTTCCTGCGTTGAAATAGGTTCATGGGGTTATAAGTCACAAAGTCACAAAATGATTGACTATTGTTCTTCACTCTGTGACTTTGTGACTCTGTGACTTCTTTATGAAAAGATAAATTTCAGATATTCACAATAAGTTATTATATTACATTCCGGAAGATGGAGGAGCCGGTTCATCCGGTTTTCCTGCATTCTTCAATGGTATCTGTATCAGGACATACGCAATAATAGCGAGGACGATAAAACTGATATAGAATGTTGGTGTTTTGAAAAAGACGAAATAGTCGTAGAGGAAAATATTCATCACGGCGAAGATGGCGATCAGCAATCCCATTAATGCTTCTCCCGCGATCATGCCTGATGCGAGCAGGACACCGGTATTTTCGACCCGTACACGCTGTGCTGCATTAAATTTCCTTTTCTCAGCAAAGATATCCACTGCGCCCCTGATCAGACCGCCAACGAAAATGGCGAAGGTCGTTTCGAGTGGGAGATACATGCCAACACTCACCAGCATCGGGCTCTTAACCTGCATGAGGATGAATGCAACGCCCATCAGCATACCGGCAATAATCAACGGCCATGTCATTTGTCCCTGGACAATTCCCCGTGAAAGAATAGCCATCAGGCTGGCCTGGGGAGCAGACAGGTTTTTGCTGCCGAAACCGCCCTGGTAACCCATACCTTGTGAAGCCAGGTTCTTTCCGTTCGCGATGTCTCCTTCATTAAGATAGGCCAATACGACAAACATTACAGCACCGGCGAGGATGACGCCCAGTATGTCACCCACCTGCATTCTCCATGGAGTACCGCCAAGAATATGACCTGCTTTCAGATCCTGTAGCATTTCACCAGCTACTGCTGCTGATACACAAACGATGGCAGCCACGCCCAGCACTGTAGCAACACCCGCATTTCCCTGGACTCCAAGTCCTACGAGGATCAATGCCGTCACCACCAAAGCGGTAAGCGTCAATCCGCTGATAGGATTATTGCTGGATCCCATGATACCAACAAGGTAACCGGATACTGCCGCAAAGAAGAATGCAAGGATGATCATGACGGTGGAGGCGACAGCAGCGATAAGGACATTCGTCTCAAAAATAAAATAGGTTATGCAGAAGGTTAATATTGCAACTGCAGCGATCCCAAACATGATCCATCCGAAGCTGATATCTTTTTCTGTTCGTGGAGCATGTTGTTCGATCCCGCTGGCAGCCTTTTTAACATCTGTAATGGAACGGGCTACACCGGCTGTGAGGCTCTTACGCATCCTGTAAAGCGTAAAGGCTGCACTTACAAGCATGCCGCCGATGGCAATCGGACGGATGATAAATCTCCAGATCTGGCCTATCTGGTAGGTAGGACTTTCAACTTTATCCAATGCTGCCTGCGCAGTGAGTGTGGTGTCCTTGCTCATAAGGAATCCTGCCCAGTTTTTAAAGAATTCCAGGTGCGATGAAACATCAGGAATTAAAAAGTACATGATCATTGGCGCAAGCAATCCCCATGCTAATATACCGCCGCTGAAGTTTAATGCACCCAGTTTGGGACCGATAATATATCCAACACCCATATATGCCGGACTGACACCGGGAGAACTGAGCAACATTCCGCCTTGCCCCTGGAAAACTGTGCCGGTTATGGTTTGTTTGCCGAAAACAATAAATTTTTCCCAGAGATACTGGAACAACCTTAATTCGGCGAGGAGCTTTATAAGTCCACCCAATCCCATTGCCCAGAAGAGGAATTTCGAGCCGCCTGATCCACCCTGACCAGCTTTATGGATTTCAGATGCAGCAAGGGATTCGGGAAAGGGAAGTTCTGCATCTTCTACCATGACCCTGCGTAAGAGAGCCACGAACATAATACCCAAAACCCCGCCGGCTATCAGAATAAGTGAAGAAGTAATATAATGGCCAGGAGTGAAGAATGGGGACCAAATCCCCGAAACAAAGAATGCCGGCAATGTAAAAATGGCCCCGGCCGCGACGGATTCACCTATGGATCCTACGGTACGGGCAAAGTTTTCTTCAAGAATAGAACCTTTTACAATTCTGAGAATTGCCATACCGAGAACCGCTGCCGGATAAGTCGCAGCAATCGTCATCCCTGCTTTAAGACCAAGATAAGCGTTTGCAGCACCAAGGATAACGGCAAAAAACAAACCAATTATCAAAGCCCGGATGGTGAATTCTTTCATATTCGTCTCCGCAGAGACAAAGGGAACATACTTTTTGTATTCGGCCATAAATTCCTCCTTTTTGGATATTTAACTTTTTGGTAAATTTTCAGCTAATTAATGAAATTTCTATTAAACCGACAAAGATTTTTTTCGACCAATGATTTAAACAGAAAATAAAATATTGATCTTCAATAAGAAATCAAAAATGTTTGGATTTATCCTGAATAAATATGAATGATTTTTTTTGTTTGAAAGAAAGGTTCCTGATAAAACAAAGAAATCTCATAGATCTTAAATTTGCCGGGAAGTTGTTTTAGCTCTTCCCCGAATTCCCCACCTTTCAGATAAAGGATCCCATTTGGAATCTCATTTTTTCGCTCACTTGAAATATTGTCCATGAGCACATTGCAAAAACCGGGAAGCGGCGATACTGCTCTCCCGATAATGAAATCATATGACTGTTTCAGATTTTCAAACCTTTCTCTCACCGGGTGGACATTATTCAATCCTAATTCATCTGCAATCTTCACGACAACCTGGACCTTTTTTGCGATTGAATCAACCAATGTAAAGTCTGTATCCGGAAATAAAATTGCCAGGGGAATTCCGGGAAAACCACCGCCTGTGCCTGCATCCATGATCCTTGTCGAAGGAGAAAATGAAATAATTTTCGCAATACTTAAAGAGTAGAGAACATGATGAATGTAGAGATGATCAATATCCTTTCTGGATATTACATTGATTTTAGAGTTCCAGATTGCATAAAGATCACCCAGTTGTCTGAATTGTGAAACCTGGTGCCCGGAAAGATCAGGAAAATATTTTTTAATACTGTTCATTATAAAAAAAACGTCTGATCAGGCACGGGCTTAATCAGACGATCGATTGTCAGGTTTTGCTATTATCAGGAATGATCACTCCCGGATGGTTTCTTCTTTGTCTTTTGAATCTTCAACCGGTTTCTTTTTTGTTTTCGGTGTTTTGGTTTTCGCTGCTTCTTTCTTGACCTTTGGTGTTTCTTTCTTAACCTTTGGTGTTTCTTTCTTGACCTTTGGTGTTTCTTTCTTAACCTTTGGTGTTTCTTTCTTAACCTTTGGTGTTTCTTTCTTGACCTTCACCGCTTTTTCCGGCTTTTCAGCCGTTTTCTTCACCGCTGCTTTCCTGGCAGGTTTTTTTACCATTGGAATTTCTTCAATGATTTCGGTAGCTACCGGGATTTCAGGGATTTCAACGGGTTTTATAATTTGTTCTTCAACGGGTTTTTTGGGTTTTGATTCCAAAACTTTTTCAACGATAAACTTTTTTGATTTTTTACGCGGTCGTCTTACGCCGTAAGAACCGATTACAATTTTCCCCCGTTTGGTTTTCTTATCTCCTTTTCCCATAAATAATATGTTGATTAGAATGATCCGGCGACAAAAGTAATAAAATTTGCCAAGACACTCAGAGGAGTTTATTTTTTAATTTTTCTCAGGAAATCTTTCTCTATCAAATCGGCTCTTTTGATCACGTTTTTAGCCCATTGTATCTGAACATCCAGTTTTTCCTCTTCCGGCAATTGCCATTGAATGGTTGAATGATGAAGCCGCTCAATCAATGCTCTGAGCAGCAGAGCCGCTGATACAGAGATATTGAAGCTTTCTGTAAATCCATACATCGGAATACTGACAAAGCCGTCCGCCATGTTTATTGCTGTCTTTGATAATCCTTCAAGTTCAGTACCAAAAATCAGGGCAATTTTATTCTCCAGGGGCAGGGATTCCGGTGTAAAACCATCTTTATGCGGGGTCGCGGCTATGATGCTGTAACCTCGATCCTTAAGTTTTTCGAAACAGTCCCCGCTATTATTTTCCAGTTTATTGTACTTGTAAATATCAATCCATTTTGATGACCCAAGAGCAACATCCGGATTCACCTCATATTTATGCAGATTTTCTATGATATGAACATCCTGTATACCGAAACAATCGCAACTTCTCAGAACAGCGCTGGTATTGTGAGGTTGAAAGATATCTTCCATGACAATCGTAAGATATCTTGTACGACCCTCAATAGTACGATTAAACCTGTCAATCTTGTTTTCAGATATAAAACCGATCAGATAATGATAAAATCTTTCTTTTTCAGATCGTCCTAAGTCTTTGATCATATGTACTTCCTAAGTATAGAAAAGAGGCTTCAAAAGTAAAAAAAATGGATGTAGAAGACGTTATATCAATAAAAATAATATTTTTGCATTCCGAAACTAAGTAAAAATGGCAAAAAAGACAGATAAAACAGAAGACAGGATTGTTGCTGTAGAGGAAGCCTTCAGTAAAACTGAACAATTCATTGAAAACAACCAAAAGATCATCCTGATTGTTGTCGGTTCAATTATCGTGATCGTCTTGGGATTCTTTGGTTTCAAGCGTTTATACCTGGCCCCGAAAGAAAAAGAAGCACAGGGACAGATGTTCATGGCTGAAAAATATTTTGAATTGGATTCCTTAAATAAAGCTTTGAATGGAGATGGAAATTACCTTGGTTTCCTTGATATCATTGATCAATATGGGATTACTAAATCTGCCGACCTTGCCCATTATTATGCAGGAATCTGCTATCTGAAAAAAGGAGATTTTGAAAATGCAATTAAGTATCTGAAACATTTCAAGAGCAATGACGAAATGGTACAACCGATGGCCACAGGTGCTATTGGCGATGCTTACATGGAGCTCAATCAAGTTGATAAAGCGCTCGATTATTATCTCAAAGCTGCAAATGAGAAAAAGAATGAGCTAACCACCCCCATGTTATTGATGAAAGCTGGCTGGGTTTATGAAGACCTTGGTAAATATGATCAGGCTTTAGCTATATACAAAAGGATTAAAAATGAATACCCGCGATCTGAGGAGGGAAATGACATAGATAAGTATATCGGGAAAATGGAGGGACTGTTGAAAAAATGACGAATGACGAATGACGGATGACGAATGAAGAAAGTAGAAAATAGAAAGTAGATATTGGATAAAGATTTAAATTGCCTGTGAATTCAGGCATTTTTTTTACTCATGAAAAACCGGTTACGGATTGTTTTTTTTGGTACACCTGAATTCGCAGTTGCTTCATTGGAGCGTTTAGCGAAAGGAGACGATTGTATAGCAGCCGTCGTAACTGCGCCGGATAAACCCGCAGGCAGGGGCTTACGACTAAAACATTCCCCTGTCAAGGAATATGCATTAAAGAATAATATTCCTGTTCTTCAACCTGTAAATCTTAAGGACGAAAGTTTTTTACAGGAATTAACAAATATAAAACCCGACATACAGGTTGTAGTAGCTTTCAGGATACTTCCAAGGGAAGTCTGGTCATTGCCGTCATTGGGAACTTTTAACCTCCATTCCTCACTATTACCTGATTATCGCGGTGCTGCCCCCATAAACTGGGTGCTGATAAATGGCGAAACGGAGACCGGAATAACCACCTTCTTTCTGGAAGATACCATTGATACAGGAAACATTATATTCCAGGAAAAAACATCTATTGCAGCCGACGAAACGGCCGGGGAATTACATGACCGGTTGAAAATAATGGGTGCGGAATTGGTCATGAAAACAATGGATGCAATCCAAGCTGACGCTACCCGTCAAATCAGCCAGCATGATTTGACCAGCCTTGAAAAGATAATCCATCGTGCTCCAAAGATATATAAAGAAGACTGCCATATAAACTGGCGGAATAATGTATTGCATATTTATAATCTTATACGTGGACTATCCCCTTACCCGGGAGCTTTTACTGAACTTGATTCAGGAGGCCAATCCTATTATTTGAAAATCTTCAAAGCGGACTTGGAATATAATTCGCCAACAATAGACCCCGGATGTTTTCTGACGGATCACAAGAGCTTTTTCAAAATAGCTGCCAACGACGGATACCTGCACCTTAGGGAATTACAAATTTCAGGAAGGCGACCAATGGGAATTAATGAGTTTTTAAGGGGTTTTGGAAAGATTTTTACTTAAAAGCCTTGGTAAATCAACACTTCGCGAATCGAGTTATTAACAAAACGGTCGATTTATTAACATTTTCAATGGTTTTCAGAAAAAAACTCTTGACTTTTCTTTTATATGGCTTATCTTTGCAGGGTTTTCAAATTAAGTATTAACTTAAAACTTAAACAAAATGAACAAAGCACAATTAATCGATGCAATTGCATCAGACGCAAAAATAACAAAAGCTGATGCTAAAAAGGCTTTACAAGCCGTTATTACGTCAACTTCGAAAGCTCTTGCAAAAGGTGAAAGAGTTGCTTTAGTTGGTTTCGGTTCTTTTGCTGTTTCAAAGAGGGCTGCAAGAAAAGGTAGGAATCCTCAGAACGGAAAAGAAATCAAGATCCCTGCCAAGAAAGTCGTGAAATTCAAAGCAGGTGCTGAATTAGCCAAGAAAGTAAAGTAAACTCACCTTAGTTTTTGTACATTGTTATTACAAAGAATCCCGCTTTTAGCGGGATTCTTTGTTTATGTACCTCACCCCCGGCCCCCTCTCCTCAAGGAGAGGGGGAGAAGTGCTAGTGAAGGACAAACCTGTAAGGACGGCTGGCATCCTCTCCCGCGTATTGCACCCCGATACGCGTTGTTATCTGAATTTTCCCGGGGTCCACCACAAAACCTCTCTCTTCTAACCAAATCCCGGTATCCTTCTTTTTTAATGTTTTTCTTGTAATATCTAACCCTGTGTGAGAATAATGAATTCCAAGGGCTTTCGAAACATTTCCGGGACCTATCCCGAAATTCTTTGTCACAGAATCTTTTCCGGTACGTTGGAGCATAATACCAGTTCCTTCGTCCGGAACAATCCCTCGTATCAGGATAGCGTCAGGAATACCTTCTCTGTTTGTCACTATATTAAACAAAGAATGCATTCCATAGCAGAGGTAAACGTAAGCTGTCCCACCGATGCTGTACATCACCTCCGTGCGGACCGTCCTGCGGTTACCGTAGGCATGTGATGCCTTATCAGTGACTCCTGCGTAGGCTTCTGTTTCAACGATCATGCCGGAAGTCAATTTTCCGTCAAATTGGGTTACGAGGCATTTACCTAAAAGATCCTTTGCAAGAAAAGCTACATCCGGGTTGAGGTAATATGAACGGGGGAGAATGGTCATTTTAATTGACTTTTGATTACGAATTACGGCTTTTTAGCATGGGTTTTTTCACCGCCAAGGCGATAAGACGCCAAAAATGATTAATTTTTAATGCTTGGCGTCTTTGCGTCTAGCGGTGATTTTTTACTTTTGAAGCAAGCTCTTTGGAATATCGAATATTGATTAACGATTTTTGAAATCTGAACGGAACGACGAAATTTGATCTTGATGAAAGGTTAACGAAATTTTCTGAAATGATATCAATTCTGGTCGCAATTCTAACGAAACACTAACTCAACCCTCAAATTCCTTACTTCACGTCTTACCTCAAAATTCGTTGATCAATATTCGATATTCATCTTAGTCCTTTAGGCACCGAACCGAGAATGCATTACTCCTCAAAGCTGGATAAAGCGAAACTGAAGGATCAACATCATTCATCCCATGCGCCCAGGCTTTGTTTACTTCATGGGCTGTTGATGACCAGAAGAACGTTGCAAACCCCTTATAATCCCAGGTTTTATTGAGATGCCTTGCACCGTAAAGAAGCGCATTAAAGCCTGAAAATCCTGAATACTTAAGAGGATTGGATGCAAAAGCATTGCTGATGTAGTTTGCAAAAAGTGTGTTCCAATCAGATTCCATAGGAACATGCCAGCCCGGAGGGCAAAGGCCTTGCGTTGAGATGGTTTCGTCGTAGTTCATGATTTCGTCCCATTGGTAAACTGATGCTGGATACTGGATGCTGGATGCTGGATTGTGATATTTCTCGGGGATACAGTTATCTCTCTGATCCATGTTTGAAGAAATTTCTGTTCCATAATTCAAATCTTCCGCTAACCAGCATTGGCTTCCTATTTGAACAGTTGGATATATTTTCCCGTCTCTTATGTCTGTGAGTATCTGTCCGCAGGTCGTGACAGTCGGGACAATCGTTACAATCGGAACAATCGCACTCGTTGAGCACAGAGCTGCATTTGTGTAAGTGTATGTGATTTGATGGGTTCCGGCTCCTGCAACGGCAGGATGGAAAACTCCACCTGTGACTCCTGCTCCTGAATAAGTTCCACCAAGTGGGACTCCTCCTTTGAGTTTAAAAGGCTGAGCATTTGTTGTGGTGATTGAATCGTTGCAACGGGTGAATGTGACAACCGGGGAAGCGGGAACATTCATTATGATTGTATTGGATGTTGCCGGGTTTCCTATGGGGCAGACAATGTTCGATGTCAGGATGCATAAAATTTGATCACCGGATACCGGATTGTAAGTGTACGTGGATGAATTTGTCCACACATTGACTCCGTTTACTTTCCATTGATAAATTGGTGATGACCCTCCGTTTACAGGCGTGGCCGTGAAGGTTACCGGAGTCCCTAAACAGACAGGATTCAAAGAAGCTGCTATCGTTAAATCAATCACTAAATTATCATTAATTACCATGATTACTGTATTGCTCGTAGCTGGATTGTTGGATATACAGGTTGTATCGGATGATGTCAGGTTGCAGGATATCAGATCACCAGCTACCGGTGTGAAAGTGTAGGTTGAACTATTTATACCCACATTTATTCCATTGACCTTCCATTGGTAGCTTGGTGAAGATCCTCCATTGACGGGGTTTGCCGTAAAGGTTACCGGTATTCCTGAGCAGGCCGGGTTCGAGGAAGCCGAGATCGAAACGCTGACAGGTATATTTGGATTAATTACCATGATTATTGTATTGCTCGTGGCCGGATTGTTAGAAACACAGGTAGTGTTGGATGATGTCAGGATGCAGGATACCAGATCACCAGAGGTTGGATTGTATGTGTAGTTTGAGCTGTTTGTTCCGGTATTAAAGCCATTAACTTTCCACTGATAGGCTGGTGAAGATCCGCCGTTCATTGGAATAGCCGTAAAGGTAACTGGTGTTCCTTCACAAACATTATTGGTTGAAGCTGTTATCGAAACACTTACCGGATTTCCTGTATTGACCCAGACTGTATGCTGAACGGGAAGTGTGTCAGTGCAACCGTTTGCATCCACATAATTCACTGTAACCCAGTTTGCCCCTGTGGTATTCCAGACAATAGTGATTGTATTGCTGGTAGATGTTCCCCCGGCAACGATGTTTCCTGCAGGTGATACTGACCACTGGTAAATGGTGTTTCCAGGTGAAGTGCCAAAATTAGAGGGTGTTCCCTGGCAAACTGTGTCGTTCCCCGTAATAGTGATAACCGGATCATCGTGAACGGTGATGGCGAGGTATGCTGTGTCTGCGTTTCCACAAGGATCGTAAGCATACACTGAAATATTTCCGGAAACCGCGCTATTATCAATTTTTACAGACAAAGTTTGAGTATTCTGACCTCCGGTGATTTTAATACCAATCGGACATGACCAATGATAGCCTGTTGCATAGGTAACCAAAGATGTAGTATAATTAATCCCGGTAGTGTTTTTACACACATTGAAAGGTCCATTGATAGGCTCCGTATGATCGGGTTTGAAGCAATCATTGAATTTAACAAGGAAACAATCCAAGTTACCCCCTAAGTTGGTTTGGTGGGCACCGGGGGATGCAATATTTGTTTCAGAATTTGTATATCCGTAAAAGAACGTATGATCATGCCCATCGACTGCGCAAGCAGAAGGGCATTCATCTCCTTCACCACCATAATAAGTGCTCCAGACACGCTGTCCTTCACCGGAAAACTTTGCCAGGAATCCATCTGAGACGCCGCCACCATATATTGATTGATAGGTATCAGGAGAGGGTATAACTGAATTTTGGTTTGAATCAATCCCGCAGATATATACAAACCCACTGTCATCAACTGCACATCCGTATGCAGATTCGCTTCCTGCTCCGTAATAGGTACCCCATAAACGATTTCCGTTGGTGTCGAATTTTGCAATAAAGGCATTTGTATTTCCATTAAGAGCCGGTTGCCACGCTCCGGGAGTTGAAATACTGTCCACGGATTTCGTGTAACCAGTTATAAAAACTGTATTTAATGGTCCTGCCGCACAGAAATAAATTCTTGCTTCGTTGCTTCCTCCCCAGTAGGTTCCCCATTTACGGACACCTGCTGTATCAAAGCAGGCAAGAAAACCCTTCATGATACCATTATAATCAGGCATAAAGGATCCCGGTGATGCGATATTATTTGCAGATTGTGTGTGTCCCGTCAGGTATATATGATTAGCAGAATCTATTGTACAGATACAATCGTTCTCCATACCGCTGCCACCGTAATATGTTCCCCAAATCCTTTGTCCGTCCTGGGTGAACTTAATTAAGATCCCGTCAAAGGGTCCTCCGTATGTTTCCTGCCATGCTCCGGGAGTAGAAATATTAACAGAGGATGCAGTAGACCCGGCGCAATAAATATTATTGGCAGCATCAAATACGATAGAACTGAAACTTTCCCCAACATTTCCTCCATAATACGTTCCCCAGATCCGGACCCCGTCCGGAGTGAACTTGACCAGGAAAGCATCTGCCCATCCATTAAGGGTCGTCTGAAAAGCTCCGGCAGTTGCGATATTTGTGGTTGAAGCAGTTTGCCCTCCAAGGAAGATATTACCATTATGATCATATGCACAGGAGTATCCCACATCCATTAAGCTTCCGCCATAATACGTGCCCCATTGACGCTGTCCGTCGGGTAAAAACCGCACTAAGAATGCATCAAATTGACCTCCGCCATAGGATGATTGATGTGATCCGGAGGTAGCAATATTATTTAAGGACTTTGTCTGGCCTGCGATAATTGCACTTCCGTTTGCATCGCTAGCACAGCAACCACCCCATGCCTCATCTTCCAAACTACCTCCATAATATGTTCCCCACAGCCGTTCAGGATAAGGGTCAATAAATAAAGTTGAATTATTTTCGATTTTTTGTTCCGAAGAAAAACCATAGATATCGCCATTCAACCGGATAAACCGGCAATGGATATTCGTACGGATTTTCCCATTAAAAGCAATCGATGCCGGGATCTCTTCCAGGATATCACCCAGAGTTGTACTTAAAAACAGTCCATTGTTTCGTGCTTCTATTTTCAAAGGACCGGTAATCTTTAATTTAATATTCTCCAGGTCACCACCTGGTTTCACTATCAGGTTATATTTAAAGCCGGTGTTTTCATCCTTCCTGAATTCAAGATCGATATGAGGATAAATATCATGATAGATGACTGACTGGTAGTAATGGACAAATGTCACCCCCTCCTCCGGTGTACCTGTTGTATAATAATTCAGGTAATCGGAGGAAGGCTCGGAGGTTTCTATTACCGGGTTGGGGTTGGC
Source organism: uncultured Bacteroidales bacterium (assembly GCA_903929315.1). Lineage (GTDB taxonomy): Bacteria > Bacteroidota > Bacteroidia > Bacteroidales > FEN-979 > CAIYUC01. Next base: position 1,534 of record CAIYUC010000216.1, on the reverse strand, counting down.
GTTCAGGAGGTCGAAGTCGATGCGATGGTATTTCAGGCTGCAGACTTCAGGATTCAGGCTGCAGGTATCAGGGTTCAAGCTGCAAGCGTCAGGCTTCAGGTTTTTACTTGCAGCCTGACGCTTGAGGCCTGTAGCAGTATATAGATCGTAACTAAACCCCGATTTCCGTAATTGAACGTTAAACCCTGGTGAATTCAATAAATACAAAACACCCGGATTTGGCTTGTTGTTCTGATCAATTATCTGGCCTTTGTTTTCGATGAAGGATGATTTGGTTGAAGATTTAAGGAAGGGGTGATTCGTTGGTCCGGACAGGCAAAATGTTATACTTGAGAGGAATAATAACAAGAAAAAAATGCGGCGGTTCATCTCACTTGCCCTTGAATTTCAATCATAATTGACGGGTATGACAAATATACGGAGATTTATTATAAATTCTTGTCAATTGGATTATAAATACTAAGGGCAAAAATTACTTTACCGCTAAGGCGCAAAGACGCAAAAAACACAAAATAATTAATTTATTTTTTAGCGACTTGGCGTCTTGGCGGTGTAAGATATTTTTTGCAATCAATACAGACAAAAGGTATTGTCATCACCAATTCGCCCTTTTTTCTGGCAATTTTATTCAGGGTATTTTCGATTTCATCAAATATCATTTTCCGGGATGAAGCAGGAACAATACTCAGCCAGGATGGCATAAAATAATTCCTGATCAGGTAATGATTGAAAAAGGCTGTCCCGTCAACAAACCGGTACCTAAAACTATCTAATTTAATATCCCTGACAGAAAATCCTGTTTTTTCGAAAAGATCTTTCAAATATTCAACCGGTTTACGCTTTTCAAAAATATGGTCCTTCATCTTCCTGATCTCTTCTTTCATCCCTATCTTTTGTAACGTTTTTTCGAAGACTTCATAAAATTCAATCATCGTTTCCGGGAGGTTTACGGTGATAACCATTTGTGCACCTTTCCTGCCAACACGGAAACATTCTATAAGTGCTTTTTCCTGATCCGCAACGTTATTTAATCCATTATTGGAGACGATAAGTTCAAAAAAATTGTCTTTAAACGGAAGCTTCTCCGCTATTCCTTTTATAATCTGTGCATTCCTTATCCCTTTTCCTTCTATTTTTTGATTTACCATAAGTATGGCATCATCCGCCGGATCTACTCCATACACTTTACAAGAAGCCCCTGCCCGTTCAGCGATCTCAAGCATCGGGAATCCGCTGCCACTACCGATATCAAGAATGTTCATTACGGGTTTCAGACGAATCGTATCCAGGATGGCTAACCCGAAAGGAGCTGACCATAAAGGGAGTTCGTCATACGTAAGAGAAGGAATAGATGACTTCATCAGGTTTTTTTTTCTTCTTCACCTCAACCCCATTGGGGCTGTCTAATAAGTATGGCAGATGATAATTTTTCCTTCTTTGTGTGCTTTGTGCAATCTTGGTGTTCATTGTGGTTCAGTGCTTTAAGAATTAACCACAAAGGCCACAACGTTTTTCACAATGGTCACAAAGACTT